>NZ_JAYLLH010000017.1:0-98920 GCF_035818635.1 Mesobacterium hydrothermale
TTCCCAGCCATCGCTGATCCTCCAATTGCGGGACAAATCTATCCCAGTTGGTGGACCACTTTCAGGGGGCTATTCCAGGCCAGTATCCTGCGCGCCGCCGGGCTTTCGACCTTGCTGGCGGTCGGCGCGGAGCTCTCCCTCGACGAGGAAGACCGTCTCGCCCGTGCCCTCCGCGACGGAGCCCTCGACACGATCAACGAGTCCGGACAACGCATCGTCCAACGCCAACTCGAGGTCCCGCCGACCCTCACAATCCGCCCAGGCTTCCCCGTCCGTGTGATCGTCACGCGCGATCTCGTCTTCGCGCCACCCGGAGGCTGACATGACCAAGCTGAAACTCGGTCCGATCCCAGATAACAAGCCTGTGAAGCTGAACGTGGAAGTGCCCGCAGAGTTGCATCGCGACCTGATCGCCTATGGTGCAATCCTCGGCCGGGAGGCCGGACAGGGGCCGATCGAACCGAAGAAGCTGATTGTTCCCATGCTGGAACGATTCATCGCGACGGATCGTGGCTTCGCCAAGGCGCGTCGATCGCTCCCGAAACGTGAGATGGCGAAGCAAGAACCATGATCCATGACTCCGGTTCCCATAAACTCCGAGTCGACACAACCGGATGGCTTGACCATCGGTCTGGTGATGGATGGTGGCGATTTGGGCAAGATTTCAATTATTTGGGCGATGCTGTGTGCGATGCATGCTCATGTTTCGATCGCGCAATCCGTGCTGGGTCGCATTTTTTCTTGGATTGCCAGGCTGGAGCCAAGGCGTTCACGAATTCCCATGCGGACAAGTGGCCCACGACGCAGGAAGCGCCGAAACCTGCGGTATGGAATTGGTCGTGTTCCGGAATGGTTCCTTGGTCAGTCCTTCGGAGAAATTTCTGTTGCCAGCGTCTGAGCTCCAGTCGGCACGAGTGTGTTGTTAGCGCCAAACTTGAAGAGCGACCGAAACCGACTGTCCGCGAGAAATGGGTGGAACTGATGCTTTGGGAGCCCAGGGCCCTTGTCCGGTTATAACCCCATGCCGGACCCCGAAAGTGCTTCGCGGGCGGCGTTCAGATCCTCGAGCGCCGCCTTCGTCCTGTCGGGTTCGGCCGCCGAAATCGCGAGGAGGAGACCCTCGAGCAAGGCGAGCGTTCCCGCGTGCAGGCCGAAACCGCCTGTGCGGCCGCGGGGCACGCGCACGAGGATGCTGGCGCGCGGGTCGGGAAGGCGCGGCCCGTTCGAGGTGATCAGGAGGGAGCGAAGGTTTAGGCGCGAGGCCCGGTCGAACAGAGCCCGAACCTCGGGATAGGGGCGATCATAGGCCAGGGCCACGACTGCGTCGCCGGCGCCAATCCCCACGAGATCGTCGGCAAACTGAAGGCCGGTGCGCGACAGGGCTCGCGCGTCGAAGCCGAGTCGCCCCAGCTGCGCCGCGAAATACCCGGCGATGAAACCTGACGGCCCGATTCCGAAGACGTGGATCCGGCGCGCGTTAGCAATTGAGCTGACGATGTCCGAAACCACCGCGTCCTCCAGCGCCTCGATGGCGTCCAGCGATGCGCGCAAGGCCTGTGCCGATGTCTGCAGGCCCGGGACAGTGCCAGGCAGGGCAAGTTCGCTCGCCATGCGGTCCGCCAGCGTCAGGTCGCGGCGCAGATCCTCGGCCAGGGCATGGCGCAGATCGGCCAGCCCGGCATAGCCGAGCTTGCGCGCGGTTCGGATCACGGTGGCGTCGCTGGTCCCCGCGGCCGCGGCGATCTCCGCGGCCGAGGCATGCAGGGCGGTCTCACGATTGCGGGCGAACCAGTCGATGAGGCGCGACTCGGCGGGCGAAACCGCCGCGTCGAGGGTGGAGATTCGGTCGGAGAATGTGGCCTTGCTCATGTTCACGACATACATGTTGCAAACACTACAAGCAAGATGTAGTAATTACGACAAGCGAGTCGCAACCGGATCGCAACCAAGCGCAAGATGGGGAGGATCCCATGCCGCCGGATTTCTGGACTGTCCTGTTTCCCGCCGTCACGGCGGCCTTCCTCGCCTCGATCGTCGAGGTGGTGGAAGCGTTCACCATCGTGCTGGCCGTCGGCACCACGCGGGGATGGCGACCGGCCATCGTCGGGACCGCCGCAGCGCTCGCGGTCCTTGGCCTCGTCGTCCTGATCCTCGGGCCGGCGCTGCGCTTTATTCCGATTCAGGCCCTGCAACTGGTCGTCGGCATCCTGCTGCTCCTGTTCGGCATGGGCTGGCTCAGGAAAGCCGTGCTTCGCTCGGCCGGTGTCATCGCCTTGCATGACGAGACCCTGGCCTTTGACGAGGAAACAGCAGAGCTTTGCGCGCAGACGGGGTCGCCGCAGACATTGCAGTGGATCGCCGGGATCGCCGCCTTCAAGGCGGTGCTGCTGGAAGGGCTTGAGGTCGCCTTCATCGTCGTCGCCGTCGGCGCCGGAAAGGGTCTCTTGTGGGAGGCTTCGCTCGGTGCCCTGGCAGCCTGCGCTCTCGTCCTGATCGTGGGCGCGGCCGTGCACAAGCCATTGTCGCAGGTGCCCGAGAACACGCTGAAGTTCAGTGTGGGCGTCATGCTGTCCGCCTTCGGTGTCTTCTGGATCGGCGAAGGGCTGGGCGCGGAATGGCCCGGGGCCGATCTTGCGCTCCTGCCTCTGGCGGCGCTGTTCCTGCTGTCTGGCATCGGCCTTACGCGTCTTGCGCGCACCACTTCAGAAAGGAGCCTCGCATGACCATCCTCGGCGACGTATTCAAGGAACTTCTCAAGATGTTCGTGGCCGACCTGCGGCTCACGCTGGCGGTCCTCGGCGGCGTAGTCCTGGTGGCCATCCTCATGGACAGGGGGGGACTCGGACCCATTGGCGGAGGTCTGGCGCTCGCTGCCGGGTGCGTGCTGGTGCTCGGCGAAGCGGTCCTGCGCGAGGCTCGAAGGTGTAAATGACCTTGGCAGCGTTTTGAAACCGGCCGGAATCGGTCTCTTCAGTTTGCACCTAGGTGAACCGGCCTTCCCTCCTCGCGCCATTCGGGCAGGCCACCGTCGAGCCGGCGGGCGTTGAGTCCCTTCCGTCGCAGGGCGGCAACGGCCTGGTGGGCGTACACGCAGTATGGGCCACGGCAATAGGCGACGATCTTGGCCTCGGGAGCGAGCCCGGACAGGATTCGCTCCAAGTCCGCCACATTCACGTTGCGCGCGCTTGGGATATGCCCCGTGGCGTATTCGTCAGCCGGTCTCACGTCGATCACCGTGACAGAGTCCTCGGCGAGCCGTTCTGCCAGTTCGGTGCGGCTCATCGGCTCGGGCGCGTCGTCGCCACCAGAGAGACCGCGCAGGATGCGCTCGACTTACGCCAGATTCCGTTCGGCGACGATGCGTAGAAGGTCCATCAACGCCAGGGTCTTCGCGTCCGATAGCCGATAGATCACCGCTTTGCCGTCGCGCCGGCTGGTGACGAGCCCTGACCGGCGCAGCTGCTGAAGATGTTGCGAGCAGTTGGCAAACGTCAGGCCGGTCTTCTCCGCAAGCGTTTCCACGCCGCGTTCCCCCTGTGCGAGTTGCTCCAGGATCGACAAACGTGCCGGTGCGGAAAGTGCGCGCGCGACAAGCGCGTATTCCTCCAGCAGGGCGAGTTTCGGGCTGATTGACACGGGCATGCTCCGGACGATATATCAATCAAGTGATAGATTGAATAATAGCGATTCCATCGCCCATCACAAGGCCTGCGATACGAGCCTATGTCCGAGACGATCCTCGCTGCCGAGCCGACAATCCGCCTTGCCGCCTTTCTGGGCGTCCTTTTGGCCATGGCACTGTGGGAGGTGGCGGCACCGCGTCGACGCCGGGATATTCCTCGGGTGATCCGCTGGACGAACAATATCGCACTCGTCGTGATCGATACGGTGATCCTGAGGCTCAGTTTCCCGATCCTCGCGGTCGGGCTCGCGGTGATGGCCGAAGATCGCGGCTGGGGTCTGTTCAACAACATCGGCGCCCCGGCCTGGGTTGCCGTTATCGTCTCGATGCTGCTGCTCGATCTTGCGATCTACCTCCAGCACGTCCTGTTCCACGCGGTGCCGGGGCTATGGCGGCTGCACCGGATGCACCATGCCGATCTCGACTTCGACGCAACGACAGGGTTACGGTTCCATCCCGTCGAGATACTGATCTCCATGGGCATCAAGCTCGCAGTGGTGACCGCGCTCGGTCCACCGGCGGTCGCGGTCCTACTGTTCGAGGTCGTCCTGAACGTCACCGCGCTTTTCAACCACGCCAACATCGACCTACCGCGGCCTGTGGATCGCGTTCTGCGCTGGTTGGTCGTGACGCCCGACATGCACCGGGTCCACCATTCCGTCGATCCGCGGGAGACCAACTCGAATTACGGCTTCAACCTGCCGTGGTGGGACCGGCTGCTCGGCACCTATGTCGCCCAGCCCGCCAAGGGACATGAGAGGATGGACATCGGCATCGAGCAATTCCGCACGCGCCGCGATCTCTGGCTCGACCGGATGCTGGTCCAGCCGCTGCAAGGACCGGCCAGCGGCCACGCACTCGACCCGCGCATCACGACGAGAGAGCTCGGCGAATGACCTCCCGAGACTTCAGGCGCGATATCCGTGAGAGCATCCGGCACGCGCGCGACCTGGGGTTTACGCTCGAGGCGATCCGCGACCTTCTCAGCCTCTCGGACAACCCCGATCAATCTTGCGCGGCCGCAGATACCATTGCGAGGGCGCAGCTTCTCGAAGTTGAAACCCGCCTCGCGCGGCTGACGGCTCTGAAGATCGAGCTTGAACGCATGGTCGTGCAATGCGCAGGCGGGCGGATCGCCGACTGCCGGGTCATCGAGGTGTTGGGGGACCATTCGCTCTGCGCCACGGACCATCGGCATCCCGAAACCGAGGTCACGTCATGAACATTCCGGCGACACTCGCAATCTACGCCGGGGCTGCTCTGGCGGAAATCGCCGGTTGCTTTGCGTTCTGGTCCTGGATGCGAAAGGGCGCGGGTGCTATTTGGCTGCTTCCCGGACTGCTCAGCCTTGCCGTATTCGCCTGGCTCCTGACGCTGGCACCCGCCGAATTCGCGGGACGCGCCTATGCAGCCTATGGCGGGGTCTACATACTTGCTTCTCTCGCATGGCTTTGGTCGGCCGAGGGCCGCCGTCCGGATGTCTGGGATATTGCAGGCGGGGCTGTTTGCCTGATCGGCGCCGCGATCATCCTGTTCGCGCCGAGAATCGCGGGAGACTGACGAGTTATTCTCAAAGCCTGTTGAACGCGCGTTCGTTTGGGACACCGTAAGTTGCAGGCCTACGTTAATTTTTTTGTGGGCTCGATTCGTTCTTGCCGCCGCCATGAACGTTCGTGCGTCCTCAGCGTTTGAACCTCCACATCTTGCCCAGAGGAGCCGACCTTGCAAAGTGATGAATTGTCGCCATGCCGGCATGGGCGATCAGATAGACCCAGACGAGGTTGGCGAGTGCGAAGTGAACGGTCATGGCCAGCGAACCATCGGGCTCGAGCGATTGAAGGCCCGCCCAGACCTGCGCTGCGTAGACACCGCCGCTGACGGCCATTGTCGTCATCAAGAGTAGACCGAAGCCGTGGACGGCCGATGCGAGGGGGCCGGTTTCCTCGCAGGCAGGTAGGCTTCCCTGGACACCGGTACGCAAGTGGTTGCCCAAGTCGGCCGCGAAGGCGCGGCGACGCTCGCCTGAGAACCATGGGAAAAGTGCCGAGGGAGCCGTCCCCCGACGCCGGAACACTAGGGTCATCCAGAACAGGAAGGCAAAGGCCAGCGCCGCGAAACCGGAATAGCGGTGAAGCTGGAAGATCGCGTCGCCTGCCGCGGTGTCGGTCGGGCCCTGCATGATGAGGCTTGTGGCAAGTTGGGTGGAGATGGACAGGGCGAGCCCAGCATGAACCAGCCGAGTGGCATGTGCGTGTTGATCCGGATCGGGAGTTTCGAATGCGAGGGACATTGGAGAGATGCCTTGCTGGCGGGTTCTTCCCCTCATATGGCAGCCGCCGTCCCGGATTGCCTTGCCGCCACCTTACGCTTTCGTAAGAACCGTTGCCTCCGGCGCGAGCGGCTGGAAAACCATCGAAACCCGCAGCCCTGGCGCGTTGTCCTCTAGAACCAGCTCGGCCCGATGCAGAGCGGCAATGGCTGCGACAAGGCTGAGTCCCAGCCCGGTTCCCGGAACCGACCGACTCGCATCGAGCCGGACGAACCGCTCCAGCACCCGGGCGCGGTCGGCTTCGGGAATGCCCGGCCCATTGTCCGAAACCTCAAGGAAAGGCCGCGCATCGCGCAGGCCAGCCCTGATCCGGACTTGTGCCGGGGGCGGGCAATGCTCGATGGCGTTGGCAACTAGGTTCGTCAGGGCCTGCGAGAGCATGTCCTCGTCTCCCTGCACCTCGATGAGTATCGTGGGCAAGTCGAGATAAAGGGTATGACCCTTTTCCTCGGCCGAGGCCTGCAGGATTTCGTGAACCGAGCTGGCCAGTACCGAAAGGTCGATGGAATCGTTGTGCCGCTCTACCGTGCCGGATTGCAGGCGGGCAAGACGGAGGATCGCATCGAATGTCGCCGAGATTGCGTCGATGTCCATGAGGGCCGAGCCGATTTCATGCCGGGTCTCAGTCGGCACGTCGGAGGACAGGGCCTGAGGCTCAAGCCGCATCCGGAGCCGTGCGAGTGGTGCACGCAGGTCGTGCGCGACATCGGTGGAGACCTGCCGGATCGACGCAACGCCTGCTTCTAGACGTTCCAGCATCCGGTCCACTCGGGCCGCGAGCGCAGCCAGATCATCGTTGCCGCTGTCCGCTATACGGCGGTCGATTCTGCCTTCGCCGACCTCGTCCAGAACCTGATCCATCCTGTCGATCCGCCTTTCGTTCTTGCGGGCTATGATGACCGCCAGGCCCATGGACAGAAGCGCGGCAAGCACCAGCGACGAGGCGGTAGTCTGGATCAGGATTTCGCCGCTTTCAGCCACCCAGGCTTCGTCCCGTGCCGCAATGACCCAACCGAGTTCGGTCCGGATGCCGTAGGCAAGATAGGCCTCGGCACTCTCTGTGCCGGTCACGTCGCTTTCTGGAATGTCCTGACCGACCAACAGCCGTCGCGCGCCTTCGAACGGATCGGTAACATGCAGTGATCCGAGCACCTGACCCGATCCAACATCGACGAATGCATAGAGGCTTGCACCGTCGCGACTGGATCGCACTTGAGCGAGGATTTGTTCCCGCAGGTCAGTCCTGTCCCCTGTCGCCGCGATTTGGGCAAGGCTTTCCGCGCTGGACCGCACATCGGCCGATAGGCGCGCGGTCATCTCCCGCGACAGGAACAGATAGGAGAGCCCTCCCGCGGACAGCGTGCCGATGGCGAACACCGCCGACAGCGCCAGCGCGAAGCGCATCGACCATGACAGAGGCCGCCTCATGGCTGAAGCACGTAGCCGACCCCGTGCAGCGTGACGAGGTAGTGCTTGTCGAAGGGCTTGTCGATCTTGTTGCGCAGCCGGCTGATATGGGTTTCGACGACGCTTGTCTTGGGATCGAAGTGCAACCCCCAGACCGACTCAAGCAGCACGGTGCGGGTCTGAACGCGGCCGGGCCGCTCCATGAAGTGCTTCAGGAGGAGGAATTCACGGGGCTGAAGGTCGATCTTCTCGCCATCTCGCGTCACTTCGCGTTTCAGCAGATCGAGCCGCAGGTCGCCGATCACCAGTTCAAGCACCTCGTCGCGTGTCGCCGGTCGGCGGCAAATCGTGTCAATCCGTGCAAGCAGTTCGACGAAAGCGAAAGGTTTCACGATGTAATCGTCGGCACCACCCCGCAACCCGGCGACCCGGTCATCGACCGCGCCCATCGCGTCAGCAGGATCGTGGGTGTGTCGATCTTGGCCGCGCGCAGCGACTTCAGCACGGAAAGACCGTCGAGCCCCGGCATCATCCGGTCGAGGATCAAGAGCTCGTAGTCGCCCGACATCGCCTGCGAAAGCGCGTCCTTCCCATCGGTCAGATGGTCGACGACATGGCCTTCCCCGGAGAGACCCTTCACCACGTAGGCGGCTGTTTCGCGATCATCTTCCGCCAAAAGGATCTTCATGCGGTGCCGTCTTTCCAATAACGAGTCCCGGCCGCCAGACGCGGCCGGGCAATGGTCTGAATTTTCGAGGGGACGTTGGATCAGCCGTCGTTTGTTTCGCCGTCCTGATCTTCGTCATCCGGGCCGTCGCCCTCATCGTCGTGATCATCCATAGACGAAGACAGTGCCGAGGCGAAGACGTTGCCGGTGTTGGCGTCGATCAGAACGGTCCAGGGCTGTCCGTCGCCGCCGATCACCACCGCCTCGTAGGCCGCGCGCCCGTTCTCGTCGCCAAAGGCGACGGCCGCCAGCGTGCCGGCATGTGCCTGAAGTGCGGCATCGCTTGCCTGCTGGATCGTGAGCGATGCGGAGCGGAACATGTCGAGCTCGCTCTGGTCCATGGTTTCGGCCGATGCCGCGAACGGCAGGGCCCCAAGGAGCGCGGCGGGCAGGAGGATCATGGTCTTGCGAAGCATGGGATAGGTTCCTTGTAGAGCACAGGTCTCGTCGCCTGCATTCTACAATTGAGAACCGGTTCCATGGATCGCTTTTCCGGCTTTTTACAACTTCGTAAGAACAAGGCATTTGGGAGATTTGCGGTTTTCAGATAGGGTTTCCCGAGGGTACTCACATCCCGATCACCGAAACGCCGAGCGGACCGGAGTGGGGATGCCCCGACTGAACTTGCAATTCCTGCGAAGCGCCGCGCCCATCATTCTGGGCGCCGGTCTCTTCGCCTTGGGGCTCTATGCACTCTATCACCTCCTGAAGCCCGTCAACCCGGCTGACGTCGCAGCGCAGATCAGGGCGACTCCAATGGGTGCGCTTGCCGCAGCGCTCGGGGCCACCGCCATCGGGTACGTCGCGCTCATCTTCTATGACTGGTTCGGCCTACGGTTCATCGGGAAAACGCTCGACCGGGGCATCGTGGCGCTGGGCGGCTTCCTCGGCTATGCCTTCGGCAACACGATTGGCGTCAGCGTCATCTCCGGCGGCGCGGTGCGATACCGGATCTATTCTGCCGTCGGCCTGAACGTGTTCGAGGTGGCTGCCGTTTCGGGTTACATCGCCGCCGCCCTCGGCACCGGATTGACCCTCGTTGGCATCTCGGCCCTTGCCGTCCATCCCGGCGCAGTCGGTGCCTGGCTCCCATATGCCCCATCGACTATCCAGATCGTTGCCGCCGGGATTACCGCGGTTTCGGTTGCCCTCATCGCCTGGATGTCCGTCTCGCAGCGTTCGCTGAGCATTCGCGGTCATGAACTGCACCTGCCGCCGCCTGCCGACCTTGCCGGACAACTTGTCGTCACCCTGATCGACATCGCCGCTGCCTCGTTCGCCTTGTGGGTTCTTTTGCCCGCGGGAAAGCCCGACTACGCGACCTTCGTCGCCGTCTATGCCGCTGCGACGATGATCGGTGTGCTCAGCCACGTGCCCGGCGGCATCGGTGTCTTCGAGACGGTGGTCATCGGCACGCTGCCGGCCTCGGTGCCGGTCGGGGATGCGGCCGCAGCGCTGCTCCTCTTCCGGTTGGTTTACTATCTGGTACCATTCGCACTGGCGTTCCTGCTGGTCGCCCTGAACGAGATCCGGCTGGCGAGTGGGTTCGGCAGCCGCCTTCTTGCCCGGGCGCCGGCCCTGCAACCGGCCTTTGCCACGCTGCACGGGTTCTCGCCGGGCCTCGTTGCGACCGTAGCCTTCGGGTTCGGAGCATGGCTCCTGCTGATCACGATGTTGCCTTCTATGCGCGCGGAAGCGATGGCGGAAGGCGACCTCGTCGGTGTGCTTCTGCTCGAAGGCGGAACCCTCGCGTCGGCGATCGCAGGCGTCGCGCTGATCATCGTGTCGCATGGCCTCGCGCGCCGGGTTTCCTCGGCCTGGTGGTTCGCCATCGGTGCGCTGTTGGCCGGGGCTGTCGCGTCGCTGCTGAACGATTTCGGGTTCGAGAACGCGGCTTTCCTAATGGCCGGTGCGCTTCTGCTCCTGCCGTTCAGGAAAGCCTTCGACCGACCCGGCCGCCTGACGGCCGGCGTCTTCGATGCCCGTTGGTTCGCTACGGTCATCGGCGTAGGGGTCGCAGCCGCCGCGTTCTTCTTTTTCGTGCACAAGGCCGTCCCGTATTCGAATGACCTGTGGTCGGAGTTCTCGCACGACTCGAACACACCCCGCGCGCTGAGGGCGGGGCTCGCGGCGACCGCGCTCATGTTCTTTTTCGGGATCTACCTCCTGACGCGTCCGATCCGGCGGAAACCGCCCGAGGAGGCGCGGCCAGAAGTGATGTCCCTGGCCGCCGTCCTGTGCGACATGTCCGAAGATCCGCAGGCCTGGCTGAGCCAGACCGGCGACAAGCGGTTCCTGTTTTCCGAAACGGGTCATGCTTTCATCATGTATGCCGTCCGGGGCGGATCGTGGATTGCGCTCGGCGATCCGGTTGGCGATCGGGCTGAGTTCGAGGCCCTTGTCTGGTCCTTCGCCGACCAGGCCGTCCGGTCCAACGCGCGCCCCGTCTTCTACGAGGTCAGCGCGCGCAACCTTGGGCTCTGGGTCGAACTCGGCCTGACGTTGCACAAGGTCGGAGAGGAAGCGGTCGTCCGGCTTCCCGAGTTCAGCCTGGCGGGCGGTCGGTTCAAGACCATGCGCGCTGCGATGAACAAGCGCCAGCGGGACGGGTACGAGTTCACCATGTTGACATCGCCCCATACCCCCGAACTCACTGCAGAACTTCGTGCAATCTCGGATGCGTGGCTCGGCGGCAAGACTGGACGCGAGAAGGGTTTTTCTGTCGGGCGCTTCGATCCGGACTACCTGGCGCTGTTCGACATCTCGGTTGTGCGAAAGGACGGTCGCATCGTCGCCTTCGCCAATATTCTGGCCTCAAAGAGCGGCGCACACTTGGCCGTCGATCTGATGCGCTATCTGCCCGAAGAGGCCTCGGGCCTCATGGAATACATGTTCCTCAGCCTGATCGAACACTACAAGGCGAAAGGAGCGCTGGAATTCAGCCTCGGCACCGCACCGCTCTCGGGGCTGTCCGATCGCTCGGTCGCGCGATCGTGGAACCGTTTCGGGCGGCTGATCTATCGTCACGGCGGCGCATTCTACAACTTCGAGGGGCTCAGGACCTTCAAGCAGAAGTTTCAGCCGGACTGGCGCCCGCGCTATCTGGCGCTGCCGCCCAACGTCTCGCCGATGCGCGTAATGGGTGACGTGGCCCTCCTGATCGCGGGCTCCGCGCGCGGCCTGATCGGGAAGTGACTTCATGACCTTGTCTCTCGACCAGATCCTCCCTTCACTCCAGGCGCTTGGCGTTCTCAGTTACTGGCTCATCGGCCTGGGTTCGATGCTCGAAGCGTTCTTCGTCACCGGCGTCGTCGTTCCCGGAACACTGATCGTGGATGCCGGCGGCATCCTCGTCCAGCGCGGGTTGCTCGACTTCTTCGATCTCGCCTGGTTCGTCGCGCTGGGGTCGGTCCTCGGATCGGAACTGAGTTACTGGACCGGCAAGCTGGCCATGAACCGCCTTCCGGGCCGCCGACGCATCGGGCAGTCCACCGCTTTTGCCCGCGCCAAAGGACTTTTCGAGAGGCGGGGCGGAATGGCGCTGGTGATCGGCCGGTTCCTCGGGCCGGTGGCGGGGCTCGTGCCGCTCGTCGCGGGCATGGCGGACATGGACCGCCGCAAGTTCCTGATCTGGAACATCTTGGGCAGCATTCCCTATGCGCTTGCCCATGTCGCCATCGGCTTTTTCCTGGGCGATGTCATGGGCCGGATCGGCGGATCGCTGACCCGGGTCGCTGTACTGACCGGTATCGTTCTTCTGGCGCTGCTCATCCTCTGGACCACGCTCTATTCGGCGCTGAGACTCCTGCCGCTCGCATGGGCGGTCATGTCTGCCGCGCTGCGCAATCTCGCGGACCTGCCTGCGGTGCGGCGCCGGATCGCTGACCACCCCGAGACGGCACGCTGGGTCGAGGCGCGACTCGACCGAAATGCGTTTTCGGGGCTGACGCTCAGCCTTCTGACGGTGGTCTTTATCTACATCGGTGCCATCTGGATCGATTCCGTCTTCGAGTTTCTCGTCGGCGATCCATTGCTTGGGCTCGACACACGTCTGTCCGAACTGATCCACCATTTCCAGTCACCGGGTCCGATCCGGGTGGCGTCGTTCATCACCGCAGTTGGCGGCTGGCAGGTCGTTCTGCCGGTCATGGTGGCAGCGCTGATCTGGCTGATGACGGAAGGGCGGCGCGCGCTCGCGGTTGGACTGGCGGTTTCGGTGGCCGGAAACACCGTCACCGTCGCGGTGCTCAAACTTGCCTTCGGGCGTCCGCGTTCGCCCCTCGGTGTCTTCGCCGAGACCTCTGGCAGCTTCCCCTCCGGACATGCTGCGGCTTCGGTCGCAGCTTATGGAATGCTGATGTATGTCGTCTGGCGGGCGGGGAGGCTCCGTGCCGAGACGGCGCTTCTGCTGGCCGGCCTGATGGCCTTCGCCATCGGCGTCAGCCGCATCTACCTGATCGAGCACTACCTCAGCGATGTCCTGAACGGCTGGCTGGTCGGTGCGCTTTGGGTCACTGTCGGCATCGCGATTTCGGAATGGCGTTTGTCGTGGACATCCGTCGAGACGGCGCCGATGGCCCGCAGGGCAAGGCTCGCAGCACTCGCGCTGGCCGCAGGACTGGCCGTCCTGGCCGCGTCAAACGTCTGGCGCTATGACCATCCCCGCAATGCGCCTGTCCAGGTCGCGGATCAGGTTCTGTCAGATGCTGCTGCTCTGGCGCAAATGGGCCTCCCTGCGCAAACCGAGTCGCTGATGGGCTCGCCGGTGCATCCGGTCTCGCTCGTCGTTTTCGCCCGAGACGAGATTGCTCTTGCCGCTGCTGTCCTCGCATCGGACTGGACAGCGGCGCAGCTGCCGACCCCTGGCCTTGTCTTCGACGCAATTTTCGCGGCGGTCGGCGGCAGCGAAGATCCAACGGTCGAGACCGTCTCGCATTTCTGGCGCGGGCAGCCCAACGATCTCGCCTTCGTGCAGCGCGCGCCCGGGGCGACGCCTTCGCTGGCCGATCCGAGACTCCGCTTCTGGCGCACCGAATTCGTCACCGCCGATGGGTTGCGCGCCTTCGTCGGAACCCTGGGTGTCGACGAGGCGGGGGAGACGGAAACGATGCAGACCATTGGGGCCAGCCCGATGCTCCGAGATACGCTTGTTCAGGGCCTTGTGGCACGTGGCGCGACCGTCCTCGCCGCGTCGCACACATCGGACAACGTCGTGTCCCTCGTCCTGCCCTGAGGAAAATCGGCTTCTTACCAAAGTGTAAGAAGCACGCCAGACGCTTCGGGAAAGTCCCTGTCATCCAAGCACTCACGGACCTCGATTGGAGGCCCGTCGTGCATTCAGACAGGATGTCTCCCATGAATTCTACCCTTAGAAACCTTGCCTTGTCGGCGACGCTGATCGCCGTCCCGGCCGCAGGGTTCGCGCTGGCCGAGATGATGATCTCGCCAGCCGTCCACGGGACAGCCGCAGCCCGGTCGCCCGGTCTGGGTGATCTCTCGGCCTACACGAGCATCGTGAACGACACCCAGACCATCGCCGCCACCGGCGATTTCGCTGCCGCCGAACACCGCATCACCGACCTTGAAACCCTGTGGGACCAGAACGCCTCGGCCCTGCGGCAGGTCGACCGTGCCGCCTGGAATACAGTCGATGCGGCAGCCGACGAGACGTTCTCGGCCTTGCGCGCGGGCCTACCCGACCAGGCGACGGTCGATGCCGCGCTTTCGGCCCTGTCCACCGCGCTCGATGCCCCCGTGCCAGCCGCGGCCACCGGGCCCGTTCAATACGTCTCGGGCATCGCCGTGACCGACGAGAGCGGCCGCGCAATCCCCTGCGAGGACCTCATCGGGCAACTTCGCACCGCGATCGGCAGCACCACACCTGTCGCCGCGGTCGCCGATCTGCAAGCCAAGGCGCTCGAGCGCTGCAATGCCGATGATGACGCCCATGCCGATGCCTTCTCGGCGCAGGCGCTGGCCCTTCTGAACGGATGATTTCATCATGACCGACGCAACTTTCGCCGATTTCGACCGCCCCGTACCGCAGCCCGCGGGCGTGAACCGGGTGCCCGAAGTCACACCCGGCTTCTGGCTGATCAAGCTCATGGCCGTGACCATGGGCGAAACCGCCGCCGACTTCCTCGCCGTGAACCTCGGTCTTGGCCTTGGCGCGACGACGGTCCTGATGACCGCCGTTCTTGTCGCTGCCATGCTCTGGCAGTTCCGCCAGAAGGCCTATGTGCCGGCCGTCTACTGGATCGCGGTGATCCTCATCTCGGTCGTCGGCACGCTGATCACCGATAACATGACCGACGCGCTCGGCATCCCGCTCATCACCTCGACCATCGGCTTCACGCTCGCGCTCGCCGCCACCTTCGCGGTCTGGTTCGCGGTCGAGCGGACGCTGTCGATCCACGAGGTCTTCACCTTCCGGCGCGAGGCCTTCTACTGGCTGGCGATCCTGTTCACTTTTGCCCTAGGAACGGCCGTGGGCGACCTGGTTTCCGAGGCCTTCGGCGTCGGCTTCGCGGGGACAGGCGTCCTGTTCGGGCTGATCATCGCGTCGCTCGCTCTCGGCTACTTCGCGCTTGGCCTCGGGGGCATGTGGGCCTTCTGGCTGTGCTACATCTTCACCCGCCCGCTGGGCGCTTCCTTCGGCGACTTCCTGGCCCAACCGGCCGAGTTCGGCGGCCTCGGGCTTGGCACCATCGTCACCAGCCTTGCGTTCCTCGCCGTGATCGCCGGGACCGTCATGCTGATGACCAGCAGGGCCGCGCCCGACCTCGCGGAGTGACCTGCCACCCCCGAAACACCTGCGGTTCCGGCCGACGCCGGAGCCGCGCCTTCCCCGAAAGGACCTCGGCCATGACCAACATCATTCCCGCCGTCTCGACCACCGGCCTCAGCAAATCCTACGGCGACACAGTTGTACTGCATCCCCTGACGCTCGACGTGCCCAAGGGGGAAGTCTTCGGCTTTCTCGGCCACAACGGGGCCGGAAAGACCACGACGATCCGCCTGCTGACCACACTACTCGCGCCCAGCTCGGGAACCACGCGTGTCGCCGGTCATGACGTCGTATCCGATCCGCTCAAGGTCCGAGCCGCGATCGGGTATCTGCCGGAAAACGTGCGTCTCTACGACCGGTTCACGACGCGCGAGAACCTGACCTTCTTCGCCCGCCTGTCGGGCGTCGCGAACCCGGTGGACGCCGTAAGGGAAACGCTCGACTTCCTCGATATCGCACCACTGGCCGACCGCCGAGTCGGCACTTTTTCCAAGGGCATGCGGCAGCGCGTCGGCCTTGCGCAGGCCATCCTGCACGCGCCGCAAGTGCTGTTCCTGGACGAGCCGACCTCGGGCCTCGATCCGATGGGGGTGCGCCAGCTTCGCGAGATCATCGAGAAGCTGCACGCGCGCGGCATGACGATCTTCATGAACACACATCTTCTTTCCGAAGTCGCGCGGAGCTGCACGTCGATCGGGGTGCTGGCCCATGGCAAGCTGGTCTTCCATGACAGCATGCAGGCGGTCGCGGACAAATACGACGAGCGCAGCCTCGAAGACCTCTATGTCGGCGTGGCCGCGCGCACGCCGGAGGTGGCGGCATGACCCCGGCGCGGTTCATCGCGAGGCAGTCCCTGGCCGGGCTCACGCGGGACAGGAGCGTCCTGATCCTTATCGCCTTTTTCGCGGCAATGGTTCTGGTCACGGCCTGGCTCGGCTGGTCTGCAACGAACACCGTCAACGCCATCTATGCCGACGCCGCCACGTACCTGTCCGCCTCGGGCCAGCCTGTGCCGCCAAACCCGGTCAGTCAGACCGCTTCGCTGGCAGTGCTGCGTAACCTCGGCGTCTACATCAGCCTGATCGGCGCCTTCGGATCCATCGTGATCGGTCAGCTTCTGATCGAGACCGACCGGCGAGCCGGAACCTTGCCGCTGATCGGCGCCCGCCCGTTCGAGCGCCGCGACCTTGCCCTTGGCAAGATGCGGGCGCTGGTGACGGCAACCGGGGCGATGATGGCGGTCGCCGGGATCATCTCGGTCGCCACGCTTGTCACCATCCCGTCCCTGGTCGTCGGACCGGGGGACCTTCTACGCCTCGCGCTGTTCCTGGTTGCCGGATGGGCCTACATCACCATCTTCGGGTTCCTGGCGCTTGGTGCCGCCGCCCGGATGCCCGCCACCGCGAGCGGCCTGATCGCGGCAACCGTCGTCTGGCTGGTCGTCACCTTCGTCCTGCCCGAACTGACCGCGAACGTGCATCCGACCGCCGCGATCAACCCGGTCTCGACGCTGGCGAACACACCTGACTTGGGTTTCTTCCATGTGATGTCGCGGGTCCTGGGGCCGCTGTCGCTGGCCGAGGGCTTTGCCTGGCTGTCGGGCGATCTCCTGAGTTTCCTGCCCGATGGTCTCGCGCCCCGGGGTCCGATCCCGCCGGCGGTGACGCTTTCGGTGGCTCTGATCCTCGCCGGGCTCTTCGCCGCGCGCTCTGCCGCGAAACTCGATCTCAATGCCGGGGGCCCCGATGCCTGAACTCCTTCCCAGCCTTTCCAGCAGCGTCACGACCATTGCCTTGCGCGATGCCCGCGAACAGCTGCGCGACCGGTTTCTCCTCTGGGCAGTGCTTTCGCTCGTGGTCGCCGCGATCGTTTCCGCCGTGACCGGCGCGATCGCCCTTCATGGTGATGCGGCAACCTACGCAATGGCCCGCGACCAACTGCTGGCGCTTGGCCGGGACGCGTCCTCGATCGCGCCGCCGGAATTCTATCCGCTCAAGCTCTTGCGCGGCACGATCGAGCAGATCGAGATCATGGGCGCCGTCATCGCCTTGATTGCAGGCTACCGGGCCGCCGCGGCCGAGCGGGGACGACAGACGCTTGCGCTGATCCTGACCCGGCCCATGCCGCACTGGACCTACAAGCTGGCCAAGCTGATCGGGGGGCTGAGCCTTGCGGCAGCCTCGCTTGGCATCGCCTTCGCCGCGATGGCGGCCCTCCTGCCTCTGATCTCCGGGGTCGCGCTGACGGGGGGCGATCTGCTTCGCCTCGCGCTCGCCTGGGGTGCGGGCGTCCTGTATCTGTCCGCGCTCTTCACGCTCGGTTTCGGTCTCAGCCTCTGGGCGAAAAGCCCCGCCAGCGGCCTCATCTACGCCTTCGCGCTCTGGATCCTCGTAGTCCTCGTCGCCCCGCAGATCGGCGACACCATGGACCCCGACAACCAGGTCGCGGGCGGCGTCTTCGCGCAGCTGTCGGTTCCGCGCGCCGAGCAGGACCGGATCAAGGCCGGGTTCGCCGGATACGAGAGCTTTCGCAACGGGATCGAGGTCGCTTCCGTCACCAAGCACTTTGAACGCTTCACCTTCGCGATCCTCGGCATCAAGGACACCTATACCGGCACGCCCATCGCCGACGTGATGGCCGACAAGCGCGGCGACCTTCTGTTCCTCTTTTTCTTCTCCCTCGGGCTTGGCGGCCTCGTGCTGCTCCGGCCCATCAACCCAGACCGTCTGACAAAGGAAAACTGACATGAAGACGATCACCTTGACGACCCTCGCCGCCCTTCTTCTGGGCACCAGCCTTGCGCATGCCCAGGCGGCGTCCACGGATACCGACGGCGACGGCGTGCCGGACATCTCCGAGCCGCTGCTGCACACCGATCCGATGAACCCGGATACCGACGGGGACGGCGTGACCGACCTTGCCGATGCCGATCCGGTGAATGCGCAGAGCCCGATCATGGAGGGCGGCGCGCCCGCGACCTATCGGATCGGCGAGTTGCTGGTAGAGAACAACTACGATCCTGCGACACGTTCCGACGCCCCCGATCACCTGGAAATCCAGGTCTTCAACGACGGCGCCGCCGATCTGACGGCGCTCACGGTCTACTATACGATCACGGACGCCGATAGCGGTGCGATGGAAAGCTATATCTACCATCCCGAGGTTACCGTGCCTGCGGGGGGAGAGGCCCGAATCCATGCGGACGAAGGCACGGCGCCTGGCCATCTGCGGGCCAACCCCAACTCGATCTACCTGACCAGCCTCGCCGGCAAGCATGTCACGGTGTCTGTCCAGGCCGACGGCTTCGCCGCGGTGCAGGGCGCGGTCGAGAAGGATCCGGGCGGCGCCGAAACCGCGGACTGATCGTCCCGGCGCTGGACTGTGATGGGGTGTTCCTCCAGAGATCGGAGCCATCACGTACACCGCCGGGTGCCGAATGGAGAAGCGGATGCCGGGATCATCGGCTCCGCACCTCGGCAGCTCCGGCCGGCAGTTGGCGAAGGAGCCATGCATGAGCGATGACACCGAGGCGCGGCAGCCCTATCCTGCGAGACCAGGACGGCATTTCCACTGGCCGACACACCACGCCACGTCAGTCTTCGGCGATGACTGGTTCGGCAAACGTGCGGAAACCTTTGCCCGGTTTTTCGGAACGCCCGTCTTCCTCATCGCGCAAACCATGATCGTGGGCGCATGGATCCTGATCAACGTTGGCGGGTGGACCAGCTTCGATCCTTATCCCTTCATTCTTCTGAACCTCATGTTCAGCCTTCAGGCGGCATATGCTGCGCCGCTGATCCTTCTTGCCCAGACGCGACAGGCGGATCGCGACAAGCTGGACGCCGCAGCCGATGCCCAGCATCGCGAGGCCCTGGCCGCGGCCTCGGAGCAACGCCAGACCATTGCCGCACAGCAGACGGCTCAGCTTGTCGAGTTGATGAAACAAAATACCGAACTGACAGAGCTTACGCGTGATCTCAGCGAGCGCATCGAAAAGATGACAAGTGAGGTACACGGGAAGGTTCTTGCGGGCGGAAGTTGACATGCTTGCCGCTACAGCATGATCGCGAATTGGTCGTTGCCAGCGCGGGCCCGGCACTCACACCACCGTATTGCTACATCGATCGGCAGTTGGGCCCTTCAAAAGAGCCAGCGGCCCTCGGCCCGGGTTTTTCGTCATGGCGCTTCTTAGCTCGCGCGGCAAGTCCTTCGAGGACTTGGATCTCAGGACGACTTCTGGGACGCGATGCTTTGGGGGATCGGACCGAAGCAGTAACGATATGAGGCGGTTGGGCAGCTCGCATGTGCGGCCGGTGTGCGCGGGATGTTTTTCGCGCCTTTGTAGGCGCCAAGGCTGGAAAACGCGGATCGCCTTATTCTCGAAGCGGCCGACATGTCTACGCCGCAATCCGCGGGACCACCCTCTCAACCAACCGCAGAAATCGTGAGTTGCAAGCCCCCGCAACCAATCCCCTCGAGAAACCATATTGATTTCAGTGTCTTGGCGAGCGGCGAGCAATCGCCCGTCATTTGGTTCCAGCGATATCAATGACTTAGCGCCGTAGGTGCAAATCACCCCGCAACCAACTGTGACGGAGTAGAATAGCGGCCCTTCGGCGCCATTTGGTGATGGGTGATTTCGCCTCGTTGGCGAATTCTGTTTTTTGCAATTTGTGGCCGAAACCCCAGTTCAATTGCCGAGCCAGGTTGCAGCGGCGGGTTTGGGCGTTCATGCGGTCTGCGAAACGAGGGCCGCCGGGTCGCGTGGTTTGCGGGCCGCGGAATAGGAACGCTTTAGATCACCCTATCCCACATGCTTATTGTCTAATGCACAGCAAGAGTCTTGGTACCTACCACTTCATGCACCAAACGCCTGAGATATCGCGATGTTGGTTCGGTTTCCTGAGACCAGACTCACACTCCTGACCGCCGCCCATCGAACAGCACATGGCTTGGAAGCGGCCCTATTGGACATGCACGTTCCGAGCATGAAGGAGTCCATGAACGCGGGCGACATCATCAAAATTTGCCACGCGATGGCGTCATCCCATCCTTTCCGACGCGAAAGTTCCAGGCGATGCGGGGAACACAACCGTCTTGCTTCCATTCAGGAAGACCCGGCCATTGACATGTGCATGGATGGCGCGTGCAAACACCTGCGCCTCGACATCGCGGCCCAGCGACACGTAATCCTCGGGCGATTGGGCGTGGGTCACACGGGTGATGTCCTGTTCGATGATCGGCCCCTCGTCGAGGTCGGCGGTCACGTAATGCGACGTCGCCCCGATGAGCTTCACACCCTTCTCAAATGCCTGCTTATAGGGGGTCGCGCCCTTGAATGAGGGCAAGAAGGAATGGTGGATGTTGATGATCCGCCCCGACATTTCGCGGCACATGCGATCCGACAGGATCTGCATGTAGCGCGCCAGAACAATCAACTCGGCGCCGGTTTCCTCGACCACGGACATGATCCGCGCCTCAGCTTCGGGTTTGTTGTCGGGCGTGACGCGGATGTGGTGGAACGGGATGTCGTGGTTCACGACGAGTTTCTGATAATCCATGTGGTTCGAGATCACCGCCACGATCTCGACCGGCAAGGCGCCGATGCGCCAGCGATAGAGCAGGTCGTTGAGGCAATGGCCAAAGCGCGAGACCATGATCACCATTTTGCGCTTGGCGGTTTCGTCGAAGAACTCGGCCTGCATGTCAAAGGCGGTGGATACGGTGCCGAAGGCTTCGGTCAGGGCGGGGATGTCTTTTCCGTCCTCTGACAGGAAGCTTACGCGCATGAAGAAGTTTCCGGTCTCCGCGTCGTCGAATTGCGCACTGTCGGTGATGTTGCACCCATGTTCGGCCAGGAAGGTCGAGATCGCGGCGACGATACCGCGGCGGCTTTTGCAGGTGACGCGCATGGCAAATTTGGACATTGGACGGCGAGCTTTCGTGTCGTGTGAGAAGGCAAAGGGAAGGGAAGATAGCTGGTGATCGAAGAAAATGTCCTGCGCGTGACCGCGCAGGACCGGGGTAAAGCTAAGGGTCGCAGGACCCGGTGGGCCGGGCTATTCCGCCGGTTCGGCGGCCCCAGTGCCTGTACCGCCCAGCTTATCGCGCAACCCGTCGCGGTAGAGCGCCTTGGCCAGCGCGACCACCATAAGCCCCATCACCATCGTGAAGGGCAGCGCGCCGATGATCATGGCGTTGCGCAAGGCGTCCATCGGGTTGTTGTCGCCCGCCGCCAATAGAAGCGTGCCGATCACCGCCGTCAGGATGACGCCCCAGATGATGCGGTGCTTGATCCCGGTTTCTTGGCTTCCGCCCGACATGATGGTGTTCATTACCAGGATGCCACTGTCGGCCGAGGTGACCAAGAAGGTCATGATCAGCACCACGCACATGATGTTCAAAGCGGTCAACAAACCGCCATCGAGCATCTGCGCCAGGGTCACGAACAGCTTGTTGGTGTTCGACGCCGCGATGATGGCGCCGTCCGCGACGCCGGACATCTCCAGGTCGATGGCCGTGGCGCCCAGAATGGTCATCCAGGCAAAGCACACCAGCGCCGGTGCGAAAACGCAGCCCAGAATGAACTCCCGCACGCTGCGGCCCTTGGAGATGCGCGCCAGGAACAGCCCCACAAAGGGCGAGAACGCGATCCACCAGGCCCAGTAGAACGTGGTCCAGCCCGATTGCCAGCCGAATTGGCGCCCCTGTTCGCCGGCTGCGTAGGCGGCGGCCAGTGTCGCTTCGTCCAACTCGGCGGCCGCGCCGCTCAGGCCCGCGACAAAGCCGTCATAGCTGCCCCAGGCATTGGTGGCCCCGGCCATCAGATCGGCGGCCAATGGTGCGGCAGCCTCAGGCAACGCGGCGGCGAACTCCTCCATCGGGAGGGGGGTGTAGGCGCCAAAGCTCAACCCAATGAAGGTCAGGATATAGTCGACGAGCGCCGTGCCATAGGTGGTCATTGCGAATAGGAACGAGCCGAAGACAACGAAGGTGCCCAGCAGGATCACCGACAAGACCAGGTTGAGGTTGGAGAGGTATTTCACCCCGCGCCCCACACCTGATACGGCCGAGATGATCGACAGCAGCATGATAACCATAAGCCCCGCGATCAGGCCCACCTTGCTGGGCGTCGGCGTTTCCGCACCGAGGTTCATGATCCATTCCATCCCGCTGATGGCGTAGATGCCATCGATGAACTGGCTGACGCCGTAGCCGATGGTCACGGAGACACCGAGGATGGTCGCCACAACACCCAGGATGTCGACGAAATGGCCCACGGGGCCGTTCACGTACCGCCCCAACAGCGGCGTCAGTGCAGACCGGATCGTCAGCGGCATGTCGCGCGTGTAGGCGTAATAGGCCAGCGCCAAACCAGTCACGACATAAATCGCCCAGGCATGAAAGCCGTAATGCAGGAAGGTGTAGCGATAGGCACTATCCAGCGCCTCGGGCGTGTTGGGCGCAACATCGCCCGCCACCGTCACCGGGTTCGATCCCCACAGGCTGAGCGGTTCTGCGGTGGCAAACACCATCAGACCCACACCCAGACCGGCGCCGAACATCATCGAGAACCATGAGAAATTAGAAAACTCGGGCTTCTCGCCCGGTGTCCCCATCACCCGCTTGCCTGTAGCCGGAATGATCGCGACTGCCGCCAAAAAGACAAAGAAAAGGCCTACGATAACGATGTAGAAAGCGTTGAAACTCGCGAGGATCTGGCTGTTCCAGCTACCCAGAGTGCTGTTGGCGTTGCCCGGAAATACCAGCGCCCACAGGACCAGCGCCACCATGATCCCCTTGGAGATCAGGGCGATGGGAACGCTGTAGTCTTCATAAAACCCGTGTGGGGCCTTCTTGATGCTCACATCTGTGAACGGCTTTGGAATTGACACGTCGGTCCCTCCTTGTTGTCGCTGCAGTTTGTTGTGTCGACGCCTTCGCGGCGCTCTCTTTTTTCGGGGCGCCTGGGCAGCGCCTTAGGCTCAGAATCAAAGGTTGAGGACCAGGCGCGCGCTTTTGGCGCGTGACACGCAGGTGCACATGAACCTGTTTGAGGCCTGTTCCTCGGGTGTCAGAATGCCGTCGCGGTGATCGACCTCACCTTCAAACACGTCGACCATGCACGACCCGCACAGCCCCTCCGAACAACCGAAATCCACATGCACGGCGTTGGCTTGCAGCACCTCCAGGATGGATTGCTCGGCGCCGATCTCGAACACGGCGCCGGTTGACTTCAGCTCGACCTCGAAACTGCCGTTCTGGTCGTGAACTTCATCGCTGGAGGCCGTGAAGCGCTCGAAATGGATCGTTCCGCCGCGCATGACCTTGCCCGCATCCAGCACCGCATTCAGCATCGGTTCCGGCCCGCAGACATAGACGTCGCTGCCCGCCGGCATGGATTGCAACGAGGTGGCGAGGTCGAGCCGCCCATGCGTGTCGCTGCAATGGAGGTGATACCATTCGTTCAGGCCCAGTTCGCGAAACTTGGCATCCATCGCGGCATAAGCCTTGGACCGTACCAGGTAGTAGACCTGAAAGTCGCGCCCGTTATTGAGCAATTCGCGTGCCATCGCCACCAGGGGCGTGGCGCCGATCCCGCCTGCGATCAGCGTGACGTAGTTGTCCCCGTCGCGCAGCGGAAAGTTGTTGCGCGGCCCGCCCAGGGCCACGCGATCCCCCTCGACCAGCGCGTGCATCGCCGCCGAGCCACCGCGCCCGTCTTCCTCGTGCTTGACCGCGACGTTGAGCTGCTTGCCGTTCTGGCTCCAGGACCACAGCGAATACTGGCGGATCAGGCCATCGCCCAGATGCACATCGACATGGGCGCCGGGCTCCAACCCGGCCACGCGACCGTCCTCGACCTCGAACAGAAAATCGCTCGTGTCCGGACCTAACGGTGTTTTGCGGACGAGTTTCGCGGTTTTGGTATCCATCCGACCTCTTTTCTCCTGCGGGACCGGTCAAGCTCGGTCTTTGCTTCCGCATATCCGCGATGGAGGCACTTGCGCGCCCGCTGTCCAATCGCTTGGCCCCACCTTGTGCAGCGCCCATGGGAGGCCGGGCGGCATGTTGGAGGGCAAGGTCAGATGCGGCGCGAAAGGCTCCTTCGCGAACGAGGACAGGAGGAGACAACTTGCAATAGCATTCAATCGGAAAAAAACTCATACTCACGTGAACTGTTGTAATCTCAAGCCACCTTTGTCACGAGCCGCCCCATGTCCCGACGCCATTACGATCTGCCGCCCCTCACGACCCTTTCGGCGTTCGAGGCGGCCGCCCGGCACCTCAGTTTCAAGAACGCGGCGCAGGAATTTTCGGTCACGCCCGGCGCAGTCAGCCACCAGGTCAAGGCGTTGGAGGGAGAGTTGGGCACGGTGCTGTTTCTACGCCAACATCGCGGTGTTGCGCTCACGCCGGCGGGGCAGGACCTGTATGAAACGCTGTCCACCGCGTTCGGCCAGATCTCGCGCCAACTGGTGCGGCTGCGCCAGAATGAGACGGACCGTGCGGTTGCGGTCGGCTCGACCACCGCCGTGGCTGCGCTTTGGCTGTCGCCCGCGCTGATCGAGTTCTGGCGCGAATTCCCCGAGATCACCATCCATCAGAAGACCCAGGATCGGCCGTTCGAGCATCTGCGGGACCTGGATTTCTTTATACTTTACGGGCCGGAACCCGCCTCTGACCTCGATCAGGTTGCACTTTACCGGGATGAGCTTGTGCCCGTCGCCGCGCCCGCACTGGCGCAAAGTCTGGCCGGAGTGTCGCTGCCAGAACTGGCGCAAAACCGGCTGATCCATTTGCAGGCGCCCACGAAATCCTGGACCACCTGGACCGAGTGGTTTCGGAAACTTGGCCATAACGGGGATGTGGCCAGCGCAGCTCAAGTCACCAGTTACTCGGTGGCGTTGCAGATGGCGCGCAAGGGTGTCGGCATCGCGCTGGGGTGGCGGCGCCTGGTGACGCCGATGCTGCAAACCGGCAAGCTCAGCACCATCGAGATCGCCACCGTTCCCGCCCCGGAGGAGTTCTTTCTTGTCAGTCAGCCAGAGGCAGACCTGTCGCCCAACGCGCGCAAACTGAAACGTTGGATCGTGGAGGCGTCGCACCAGGGTTGAGGTGAACTCATCTTTGAATGAGCTTTTCCGGTATTGAAGCGGCTCGCAACTGGCTCTCAAGTCTCGCCTTGAAAACGTTGCCTGCAGGAGAGTCGCATGAACAAGCACAGCCCGCTGTCCTCCGTTCTGGCCGAGGTGAACACCGCCAATGGCCTTCCCAACGAACACTACATCGACGCACAGGTGTTTGAGGAAGAAAAACGCTCGGTCCTCTTTGCCAATTGGTCCGGCATCGGCTTTGGCAAGGACATCCCGGAGCCGGGCGACGCGAAGCGTGTGGATTTTCTGGGTATGCCCATTCTTCTCGTGCGCGACCGCACAGGCGAGATCGGCGTGTTTCAGAACACCTGCCGGCATCGCGGCATGATCCTGGTCGACAAGCCTCAGAAAATCCGTGGCGCGATCCGTTGCCCCTATCACAGCTGGTGCTACGGCCTGAACGGAGAGTTGCGCACAACGCCCCATGTGGGCGGACCCGGCCAGAACACCCACGAAGACGTGGACATGAGCCAACTTGGCCTGATCCGCATCCGCTCCCACGTGTGGCGCGACGTGGTTTTCGTCAACATCAGCGGCAGCGCGCCCGACTTCGACGTCGTACATGCCGATCTGTTGGACCGGTGGGCCGAGTTCGATCAGCCGATCCACCATGGCGGCGAAGGCTCGTCCCTGACGTTGGAAGTGGCGTCGAATTGGAAGCTGGCGGTCGAAAATTACTGCGAAAGCTACCACTTGCCGTGGGTGCATCCGGGGCTCAACAGCTATTCCCGGCTGGAAGACCATTACAACATCGAGGCGCGCGGCAAGTATTCGGGGCAGGGCACGCTCGTGTACCGGCAACTGACCGATGAAGACGGCGCGAAGCTGCCCGATTTCGATGGGTTGAGCGACACTTGGGACGAGGGGGCGGAGTATGTCGCGCTTTATCCCAATGTCCTGTTTGGCGTGCAGCGCGACCACAGCTTCGCCATCGTGCTGGAACCCAAGGCATGTGACCAGACGGTCGAACACATCGAATTGTATTACGCCAAGAGCGAAAAGGACACGCCAGAGCTGGACGGTTTGCGCGCGTCGAACGCGCAGCTTTGGAAGACCGTGTTCGAAGAAGACGTGTTCGTCGTCGAAGGCATGCAAAAGGGTCGGCATGGCGAGCTGTTCGATGGCGGCCGCTTTTCCCCCGCGATGGATGGCCCGACGCACAACTTCCACCATTGGGTCGCTTCCCAGATCGAGGCCGGTCGCGCGTCATGACACAGCACATGCGGGACGGTCTGGCCCGGAACTATCTGGCGGGCGACTGGGTCGAAGGAGACGGGGGCGCTGCGATCGCGGTCGAGGATCCCGGCCTGGCCGAGCCGGTGGGCGACTGCGCACAGGCGGGCGAAGCCACGCTGGCCCGCGCGCTGGAGACCGCCCGCGCCTCGGTCGAGCGGGGGGATCTGGCCGATATGCAGCCCTCGGCCCGGGGACGGCTGATGCTACGCGTCGCGCAGGAAATCCGCGCGATTGCGGATGAGGGCGCGGTCATGCTCTGCCGCGAAAGCGGCAAGACGCTGGAGGCCGCCCAGGACGAGTTTGAGGAAGCCGCGCAATACTTTGAGTATTACGGCGGCGTTGCCGACAAGATCGAGGGCAAGTCGATCCCGCTCGGCCCCGACTACGCCGACTACACGGTTTACGAGCCTTTCGGCGTCTCCGCGCAGATCGTGCCGTGGAATTTCCCAGTGTCCATCGCGGCACGCTCGCTGGCGCCATCGATGGCTGCGGGCAACGCCACCATCATCAAATCGCCCGAGCTGGACCCGATTGGCCTTGCCATGCTGGGCACCGCGCTGGAACGGGCGGAGGTGCCTGGCGGCGCGGTGTCTATCCTGAACGGGATCGGCCCGGATCTAGGGGCGCGTCTGGTCGCCAGTTCGGAGATCGACCAGATCGTTTTCACAGGCTCGGTCACTACGGGCCAGGCCATCCTGCGCGCCGCCGCCGATCCTGTAACCCCCTCGCTGATGGAGCTTGGCGGCAAATCTGCCGCTGTGGTGTTCGAGGATGCCAACCTCGACACACTCATGGGCAGCCTGAAAACCGGGATCTTCTATAACGCGGGCCAGGTTTGTTCGGCCATGGCGCGGGTGCTTGTGCACCGGTCCCTCTATGACGCGGCGGTGGAGCGCGCGGCAGCGCTCGCCAATGGGTTGAGCGTGGGGCATGGGCTGGAAAACCCGGATCACACGCCCGTCGCGTCGGCCCAACAGTTGACGCGCGTGGAGGAGCTGACGTCCACGGCCCGCCAAAGCGGCGCGCGGATCGCCGCCGGGGGCGCGCGTCTGGACCGGCCCGGCTATTTCATGGCGCCCACAATTCTGGCCGATGTCGACCCCGCAAGCCGCGTCGCTCAGGAAGAGATCTTCGGCCCCGTCACTTGCATGACGCCGTTTGACACGGAGGCCGAGGCCATTGCCATGGCCAACGGCACGGAGTTCGGCCTGGTCGCGGGCGTGTTCACCCGCGATCTGGCGCGCGCGCACCGTGTCGCGGCCAAGTTGCGGGCGGGGCAGGTCTTTGTGAACGAATGGTTCGCGGGCGGTATCGCCACGCCGTTTGGCGGCGTCGGCAAATCGGGCTTTGGGCGCGAGAAGGGATTGGAGGCGCTCTATAACTACGTGCGCACCAAGAACATCGCGATCTCGCTGAAGGGCTGAATATGGACCGGGAGGGGTTGGATCGCGCGCTGCTCAAGGCCCATGCGGACCAAGACATGCCCGCGCTTGTGCAGCTTTACACGCGCGCCGCCGACGACGCGGAGGCCCATCAGGATATCGACGCCGCGTGTTTTTACCTCACCCATGCCTTCGTCTTTGCGCTGGAAGCGGGGGACCCTGCGGCCCCCGGCCTAAACCGCCGCCTGGCCGAGCGTGGCCGCGCACATCTGATCGAGTTCTGACATGATCTTCCCCGAAATCCGCACCGAGGCCGCCGCTGCCATCTGCCCGCTGGATGTGGCTGCCGTCCATGTCTTGAACGCGGCCTGCGCGCCTGATGGCAAGCGGCCCGCGACCACGGGGATCGTCACCCTCAACCAGCCAGCGCTGCGCTGGTCGCTGCGTGTGGGCGTCGTGGTCCATGTGTTGCAAGGGACGTTTCGCACGCAGCTTGGCCCGGCCATCCGCGAGGTGTCTGCGGGCGCGACCGTCTGGCTGCCCCCGGGCACCCAAGTCTCGCATCTGGGCCAAAGCGCGCGCGCCTTCTTCGCCGCCTATCCCCAACACTGGCGGGAGGCTCTGGCGCCCTATGAATAGACCCATCCCGCTCGGGGCCGACACGGTGCTTGCACCGTCCGCGACCCTGCACGCCCCTATGCCCATTGAACGGAGTTCCCATGCGTAACCAAGCCCAAGCCGTCGTGATCGGAGGCGGTGTGATCGGTTGCTCGATCCTGTATCACCTGACCAAACTTGGCTGGTCGGATGTGGTGTTGCTGGAACGGGACGAATTGACCTCCGGCTCCACCTGGCACGCGGCGGCGAACATTCACGGGCTGCATGACAGCACCAACATTAGCCGCATCCAGCATTACACCATGAACCTCTACAAAGAACTGGAGGCCGAAACCGGCCAAAGCTGCGGCGTGTTCCAGCCCGGCTCTCTGTATCTGGCGCAAACCGAAGAGCGCGAACACCAATTGAAGTTACAGGCGGCAAAGGCCAAGCTCTACGGCATGAACTTCTACGAGGTCAGCATTGAGGAGGCCAAAAGGCTCAACCCGCTGGTCAATTTCAACGGTATTCGCTGCGTGATGTACGAACCCGATGGCGGCAATGTCGACCCGTCGGGCGTGACCAATGCCTACGCTGTGGGCGCGCGGCAACGCGGGGCGGAAATCCACCGCTTCACCCCCGTCACCGGGACCGAGCAGCAGGCCGACGGCACCTGGATCGTGAAAACGCCCAAGGGCGACATTGCCACGCCCTGGGTCGTGAACGCCGCGGGCCTTTGGGGGCGGGAGATCGCGAAGCTGGCGGGAATCGAGCTGCCGCTGCAACCGACCGAGCACCAGTATTTCGTCACCGAAACCATGACGGATGTGGACAGCCACGGCACGCGCCTACCATCGGTGTCGGATCGTGACGGCGAATACTACCTGCGGCAGGAAGGGCAGGGCCTTCTGGTTGGCGCCTACGAGAAAGACGTTGTGTTCTGGGCCGAGGAGGGCACGCCGCTCGACTTCGCGCATGATCTTTTTCCTGACGATCTGGACCGCATCGAAGACAACATGATGAACGCCATCGACCGGGTGCCGGCGGTGGGCGAGGCGGGGATCAAGCGGGTGATCAACGGCCCGATGGATCTGGTCGCCCGATTCCAACGTGCTGATGGGCCCGGTGCCGGAGGTGCAGGGATATTTCTGCTGCAACGGCATCATCCCCGGTTTTTCGCAGTCTGGCGGTATGGGCCTGATGGCGGCGCAATGGATTATCGAGGGCGAGACGGAATACGATATGTTCGCCTGGGACATGGCGCGCTTTGACACCTGGGTGACCAAGGATTTTACCAAGGCGCGTGTGGCCGACCAGTATCGCCACCGCTTTGCCATCCACTTCCCCCACGAGGAACGTAGCGCCGGGCGGCCGGCGCGCACGCGACCGATTTACGAACGGCAAAAAGAGATGGGCGCGATCTTTGGCCTCAACGCCGGGTGGGAGCATCCGCTATGGTTCGCTGACAGCCCCGGCGCCGCCGACACCAACGGCTTTGCCCGCCAGAACTGGTGGGGGCCGGTGGGTGCCGAATGCCGGATGCTGCGGGAGCATGCAGGCATCATCGACATCTCCAACTTCGCCAAATACCGCTGCAAGGGGCCGGGTGCGTCCGACTGGTTGAACGCTGTATTTGCCAACAACATGCCAAAGGCTGTGGGCCGGTCCTGCCTTACGCCGTTGATCTCCAAGCGCGGCGGGATTGCGGGGGATTTCACCGTGACTCGCGTGGCCGAGGATGAGTTTCGGATAATTGGCTCCGGCATGGCGGAGCGGTATCACAAACGCTTCTTCAACGAAGTGCCGCTGCCCGAGGGCACCATTTTTGAAAGCCAGACCGAGGCGATGTGCGGCTTCAACGTGGCTGGCCCCAAATCGCGCGAATTGCTGCAACGACTGACGAATACCTCGCTCGCGACCGAGGATTTTCCGTTCATGCGCTCCCAGATGATCCAGATCGCGGGCACCGATGTGCTGGCGCTTCGGGTCTCGTTCACTGGTGATCTGGGCTGGGAACTGCACTGCGCGACCGAAGATCAGCCGCGGCTTTACGAGGCGCTTCTGGAGGCTGGGCGCGACCTGGGCGCGGGGCCGGTGGGCAGCCGGGCGCTGATGTCGCTGCGGGTGGAGAAGGGCTATGGCTCCTGGTCGCGCGAATACAGCCCGGAATACTGGCCCCATGAGGTCGGACTGGAACGTCTGTGTAAAATGGACAAGGAGTTTCTGAACAAGCAGGCAGCTCTCGATGTGATGGCAAAGACCCCGCGCGAGACGCTGGTGATCCTGCACCTCGACGAGGCGGACGTAACGGCCTCCCACGCCGACGCGACGGGTGGCGAGCCGATCTTCAGGGATGGCGAGGGCATTGGGCGCGTTACCTCGGGCGCTTATGGCTATAGCGTTGGCAAATCTCTGGCACTGGGCTTCGTCAAGGATGCCGCCCCCGGTGACGCGGTGGATGTGATGGTACTCGGCCGTCCGCACAAGGCCACGATCCTGCACGAACCGCCATTTGACGCCAGTGGCGCAATCCTGCGCGCCTGAGACCGGAGCAACCTGTAATGCGGTATTCCGGCTTCCGGGTGATCAAGGAGGCGCTGACCGGCCACAAGGGTTGGCTGCCCGCGTGGCGCGATCCCGATCCACAACCCGATTATGACATCGTGATCATCGGGGGCGGTGGCCATGGCCTGGCGACGGCGCATTATCTGGCCAAGGTCTATGGCCAGGCCAGGGTCGCGGTGCTGGAGAAGGGCTGGATCGGCGGCGGCAATGTGGGGCGAAACACGACGATCATCCGGTCGAACTACATGCTCGACGGGAATGAGCCGTTCTATGAGTTCTCGCTCAAGCTGTGGGAAGGGTTGGAGCAAGACCTCAACTACAACGCCATGGTCAGCCAGCGCGGGATCATCAATCTGATCCATTCCGACGCGCAGCGCGATGCCTTTATCCGGCGCGGCAATGCGATGATGCTGAACGGCGCGGACGCCGAATATCTGGATGAAGCTGCCGTGCGGCGCGAATACCCGTTTCTGGATTTCGACAATGCCCGCTTTCCGATCAAGGGCGGTCTGGCGCAGCGGCGCGGCGGCACCGTGCGCCATGATGCGGTGGCCTGGGGTTATGCGCGCGCGGCAGACAGCCGGGGTGTCGACATCATCCAGAATTGCGAGGTCACGGGGTTCCGCATCGAGGATGGTCGCTGCACCGGCGTCGAGACCTCGCGCGGGTGTATCGGTGCGGGCAAGGTGGGCTGCGCCGTTGCGGGCAATTCCAGCCGCCTGATGGCGATGGCCGGGATGCGCCTGCCCATCGAAAGCCACGTCTTGCAAGCCTTTGTGTCCGAGGGGCTGAAGCCCGTGCTGCCGGGTGTGATCACTTTCGGGGCGGGTCATTTCTATGTTAGCCAGTCCGACAAGGGCGGGCTGGTCTTTGGCGGCGACATCGACGGCTATAACTCCTACGCGCAACGCGGCAACCTGCCGGTGGTCGAGGACGTGTGCGAGGGCGGCATGGCGCTGATGCCGATGATCGGGCGCGCGCGGCTTTTGCGGATGTGGGGCGGGATCATGGATATGTCGATGGATGGCTCGCCCATCATCGACCGCACCCATATCGACGGGCTCTATTTCAACGGCGGCTGGTGCTACGGCGGGTTCAAGGCCACGCCCGCCTCCGGCTATGCCTTCGCCCATCTGCTGGCGACCGACACCCCGCACGAGATCGCCACCGCCTACCGCTTGGACCGGTTCCGAACCGGGCACATGATCGACGAAAAAGGGATGGGCAATCAGCCCAATTTGCACTGATGATCATTCCGCACCCTCTGCTTGGCCCCCGCGACGCCGCCGAGTTCGTGTATCTCGGCGACGCGGCCTTGATCGACCGGCCCGATCCCGACACCGCCAGCGATGAGGATTGGTACGCCTACGCCTATCTGCGCGACAACCCCGCAGGCGCCCATCGGGAGTTGTGGTTTCACGAAGGAGGCGATCGGTCCTGGCTGGTCGTTACGCGCAACACACTTACGCATGAGATCACCGATGTGCAGTTGGCGCGCGATGTGGCGCGCGCCAGGGGACGGTCGAAATGAGACAGGTCAACCGGCTGCCCGGCGGTCTGATCGACCGCTCCAAGACCCTGCGCTTCCGTTTTGATGGCAAGGACTATGCGGGTCATCCCGGCGATACGCTCGCCTCGGCGCTGTTGGCCAATGGCGTGCGGTTGATGGGCCGGTCGTTCAAGTACCACCGCCCGCGCGGCCCGCTCACCGCCGGGTCGGAAGAGCCGAACGCCCTGGTCGAATTGCGCAGCGGGGCGCGGCAGGAGCCCAACACGCGCGCCACGACCGCCGAGTTGTTCGAGGGGCTCGAGGCACGCTCGCAGAACCGCTGGCCCAGCCTCGCCTTCGACGCCATGGCGATCAATGACCGCCTGTCGCCGTCTTTGACGGCGGGGTTCTACTACAAGACCTTCATGTGGCCAGCGGCGTTCTGGGAAAGGCTTTACGAGCCGATCATTCGGCGCGCGGCGGGCCTTGGGTCGCTGTCGATGAAAGCAGACCCGGACAGCTACGACAAAGGCTATCGCCATTGCGACGTGCTGGTCATCGGCGCAGGCCCCGCCGGATTGAGCGCGGCCTTGACCGCAGGGCGCGCCGGCAAGCACGTAATCCTTGCCGATGAGGATTTCGTCCTCGGCGGGCGGCTCAACAGCGAACGTCAAAGCATCGCCGAGCAGTCCATGCAGGACTGGGCCGCCGCCGCGGTGGCCGAACTCAGCAGCCTGCCCAACGTGACTGTTATGGCGCGCACCACCGTGATCGGCGCGTTCGATCACGGCATCTACGGCGCGGTGGAGCGTGTGGCCGATCACTTGCCCGTGCCGCCCGAGGGTCTGCCGCGCCAGATCCTGTGGCGCATCACCGCCGACCGCACGATCCTGTGTGCGGGTGCCACCGAACGCCCCATCGCGTTCGAGAACAACGACCGCCCCGGCATCATGCTTGCCTCTGCGCTGCGTAGCTACGCCAACCGATGGGCCGCGACCCCCGCACGCAAGATCGCGGTGTTCACCAGCAATGATGACGGCCACCGCACTGCGCGCGATCTTCACGCGTTGGGCGTGCGGATCGCCGCTGTCATCGACACCCGGGCCGAGGCGCCCGGATCGACCGATTTCAAGGTCATCGCGGGCGCGCAGGTCACGGACACGCGCGGGCGGCTTGGCCTGTCGTCGATCACCGTGCGGCACGGGGACGGGCGCGAATATGCGGTATTCTGCGACGCGCTTGGGGTTGCGGGCGGCTGGAACCCGAATGTGCATCTCACCTGCCACCAACGCAGCCGACCTGTATGGAACGCCGACCTCGCGGCTTTTGTGCCGGGCGCGGCGCTGCCACCGGGCATGGCGGTCGCTGGGGCGGCGGCGGGACTTTTCTCCACCCATCAGGCGCTGCAGTCTGGCGCCAGGACGGCGGCGGAGGCGCTGGACCTGTCTTTCAACCCCTCAGAGGTGCCGCAGGCAGACGATACGCCGGTGGTGCAGACCCCGTTCTGGTTCGTGGAGGGCTGCAAACGTGCCTGGCTCGATCAGCAGAACGACGTGACGGTCAAGGATGTGGCGCTGAGCCATCAGGAAGGCTTTCGCTCGGTCGAGCACCTCAAGCGCTACACCACGCTGGGCATGGCGACGGATCAGGGCAAGACGTCGAACATGGGCGGCCTTGCCATCATGGCCGAGCTTGCGGGCAAATCCATCCCCGAGGTCGGCACCACGATGTTCCGCCCGCCCTATACGCCCGTGGCCATCGGTGCGTTTGCAGGGCGCGAACGCGGCAAGGATTTCCGACCCACGCGGCTTACCCCCTCCCACCGCTGGGCGGAGGAGCGGGGCGCGGTCTTTGTCGAGGTCGGCAACTGGCTGCGTGCGCAGTACTTCCCCATCGCTGGCGAGACTCATTGGCGCCAAAGCGTCGATCGAGAGGTGACGCAAACCCGCAATGCCGTTGGTGTCTGCGATTGCACAACCTTGGGCAAGATAGATGTGCAGGGCAGCGATGCGGCGGCATTTCTGAACAAAGTCTACTGCAACGGTTTTGCCAAGCTTGCGGTGGGCAAGACGCGCTATGGCCTGATGCTGCGTGAAGACGGTATCGCTTTGGATGATGGAACCGCAGCGCGCTTGGCCGAGGATCATTTCGTCGTGACGACGACGACGGCGAATGCAGGCAAAGTCTTTCAGCACATGGAATTCGTGCGCCAATGCCTGTGCCCGGACTTGGATGTGCACCTTATCTCAACCACGGAGGGCTGGGCGCAATACGCCGTGGCGGGGCCAAAGTCGCGCGCGCTCTTGCGGAAGATTGTTGATCCCGGTTTTGACATATCCAACGACGCCTTCCCGTTCATGGCCTGCGCCAACATCACCATTTGCGGAGGTCTGCGCGCGCGGCTTTTCCGCATCTCTTTTTCCGGTGAGTTGGCCTATGAAATCGCCGTCCCCACGCCCTTTGGCGATGCTCTCATGCGGCGGCTGATGGAGGAGGGTGCGGAGTTTGGTGTCGTCCCCTACGGCACTGAAGCGCTTGGCGTGATGCGGATCGAAAAGGGGCACGCGGCAGGCAACGAGTTGAACGGCACAACCACCGCGCTGAACCTGGGGTTGGGGCGCATGGTCAGCAAGGCAAAGGACAGCATCGGATCGAAGCTGTCGCAGCGCCCTGGCCTGGCGGCTGAAGACGGGCTGCGCGCAGTGGGGGTCAAGCCCGTCGATGCCGCGGCCAAGATCACCGCAGGAGGCCACTTGATGGCCGCGACCGGCCCCGTCGATGCCGCCCACGATCAGGGCTATGTGACATCGGCGGCCTACTCCCCGACGCTCGGCTCTATGATCGGGCTTGCATTCTTGAAAAACGGCGCGGCGCGGCAAGGGGAGGTCATGCGCCTCGTGTCCCCGGTGACAGATCTGAGTGTGGAGGTGGAAATCTGCTCCCCGCACTTCATCGACCCAGAGGGGGAGCGTCTGCGTGCCTGACCTCACACCAATCACAGCCCTTGGCGGCAAGAGGCCCCAGGTCGACACGATCGGCGATCTGACATGCACCGAGGTGCCACACCTAGGCATCTCCTCCGTCGCCGCGCGGATGGGACGGGAAGCGGATTGCCGACGCATCCTCGAAGCACTTCTCAGTGACGCCGTGCCCGGCCCCAATGAGGTTCGCGGTGGCCCGTCTTGCACCGGTCTATGGCTCGGGCCGGAGCAATGGCTCCTTTTGGCGCCCACCCCCCCGGAGGAGGATTTCGCCGCCGTCTTACGTGAGCGCCTCACGCCCACAGCCAGTGTAACCGAGCAATCGGGCGCTTGGAGCTGTTTCGATATTGCGGGGCCCGGCGTATTGGCGTGTCTGGCACTCCTGGCCAATATTGATTTACGCCGGTTTGGCCCCCGCAATGGCACCCGGACGCGCATCCATGGCCTCGGTTGCTATGTCCTGCGTCTGACGGATGGGAACGGCGTAACAGTGTTGGGACCAAGTGCATCTGCGGTGACGTTGCATCACGCTATACGCGCGGCGATGCTGTCCGTGACGTGCGTGACGCGTGATTGAGGGTTGGGTGTTCATTGGCAGCGCCAAAACTTGGCATGCGCGCCCGGTCAACGGTGACTTTTCGCGGGTCAGCCGTTTCATGTGCTCGTGGCACAGAGGGACGGCACGTCATGATCCAGCCTTCGATCCATGGGAAAGGGCATGGACATATACGTCGTAGACGTTTGATGCACGGTCCTGATCTGCCCCTCACACTGGTGCGTCCACGGGATAGCGTCCCACGTCCTTGAATACAGCCACCACGGCCATGTGCCTTTCCGTGGTCCCTATGGAGAATCGGACCGAAGCCGTCGTGATCGTGATATGAGGCGGCCTGGGCAACTTGGACGTGCGGCCCGTCTGCACAGAATGGCTTTCGCACCTTTCAGGCGCCAAGGGTGGAACAACGCCAATGGCCCGCTGAACGACGCGACCGACAACTCTACGCCGCAACCCGCGGCACTATGCTCTCAACCAACCGCAGAAATCGTGAGTTGCGAGCCCCCGCAACCAACGATACTTGCGATGCCTCCGCCGGTCCTGCCGCGGAGGTTTTTGCTTTTGTGGCCCCCGCGCGCCGGGATCGTCTGCTGCGCCCTCCCGCAACCAACCTAAGACAGGCCCGGCCCAAGTGGAAACACTGGTCGGGCCTGTTTGCTTCAGGTGTTTGGCCCGCAGCCCATATCGACCGTGCAAGAGGCCACCAAGCCTGCCGAGCGTTTCCCCGGATTTACAAATTCGTAAGACTGCCGGTTTTCAGTGAATTGGCGTTTCATGTGGGGCAGGGCTTGCGTATCTGCGTTGTGGACAGACGCACAAACCACAGGTGCTTGGCATGGCCAGAACGTTCCAGACAATTCGCAACGCAGCGCCGATCCTGTTGGGGACTGCGTTGTTCGGTCTGGGGTTGTCTGCGCTGTTCCACCTTCTGCGCCCGGTCAACCCGGCCGATATCGCGGCGCAGATTCGGGCTGTCCCGCCGGGGGTGTTGCTGTCGGCGCTTGGCGCGACCGCCTTTGGATATGCGGCGCTGGTGCTGTATGACTGGTACGGGCTTCGGTTCATCGGGCGCAAGCTGAGTTTCGGCGTGGTCGCCCTGGGTGGCTTTCTTGGATACGCCTTCGGCAATACCATCGGCGTAAGCGTCGTGTCCGGCGGGGCCATGCGTTACCGCATATATTCCGCGTCCGGCCTGAACGCGTTCGAAGTGGCGGCAGTTTCGGGCTACATCGCCCTGGCGCTGGGCACAGGGCTGACGCTGGTCGGGGTGGCTGCATTGGCCTTTCAGCCGGCGGCAATCGCCCCGTACCTGCCGTACTCGCCCGGATTGATTCGGACCATGGCGGCTGCAAGCGTCGCCAGTTTTGTCGCGTTGATCGTCTGGCTGTCATTCAGCCAACGCAGCCTCAGCCTGCGGGGACATGCGGTGCGGTTGCCGCCCCTGCCGGATCTGGCCGGGCAGCTTGTGGTGACCTTGATCGACGTTGCGACGGCAGCCTTTGCGCTGTGGATCCTGCTGCCCGCGGGCAAACCCGATTTTGCCAGCTTTCTGGCGATCTATGCCACGGCGACGGCGGTGGGCATCCTTAGCCATGTCCCCGGGGGGATCGGCGTGTTTGAAACCGTGGTGATCGGGGCTTTGCCTGCCTCTGTGTCGGTCGGCGATGCCGCGGCGGCGCTGCTGCTGTTCCGCCTAGTCTATTACCTTGTACCGTTCACGCTTGCCTTCCTGTTGCTGGCGATGAACGAATCCCGGCTGGCCAGTGGACTGTGGTCGCGGGCGCTGGCAGGTGCGCCGGCCATGCGTCAGGCGCTGACGACGGTGCATGGGCTGTCACCCGGACTGGTCGCCGTGGCGGCCTTTGGGCTTGGGGCGTACCTTTTGCTGGTCACGATGCTTCCCACTGTGCGCACGAATGCCATTGCCGACGGCGACCTTGTCGGTGCGTTGCTGCTGGAAGGCGGAACCATCGCGTCGGCGATTGCCGGTGTGGCGTTGTTGATTGTGTCGCACGGGCTGGCACGACGGGTTGCGTCGGCGTTCTGGTTTGCTCTTGGCGCGTTGCTGGCGGGCGCGCTGGCATCCCTGTTGAACGATTTCGGGGTCGAGAACGCCACGGTTCTGTTGTTTGGCGCGTTCACGCTGTTCCCGTTCCGCAACGCGTTCGACCGGCCCGGGCGCCTGACCGAAGGCGTTTTCGAGCCGCGCTGGTTCATGACCGTGCTTGGCGCGGCACTGGCCGCCGCGGCGTTTTTCTTCTTTGTGCATAAGGCGGTGCCGTATTCCAACGACCTGTGGTCAGAATTCTCGCGCAGTTCCAATACGCCGCGCGCGCTGCGCGCGGGGATGGCAGCCACAGCTGTCTTGTTCTTCTTTGCCGTCTACCTGCTGACACGGCCAATGCGCCGCGTCTTGCCGGTCGATGCCGATGCTGCGACGCTGGCCACCGCTGCGCAATTGTGTGCCACCGGCGATGATCCGCAAGCCTGGTTGAGCCAGACCGGCGACAAGCGGTTCCTGTTTTCGGAAAATGGCCGGGCGTTCCTGATGTACGCGGTGCGCGGCGGGTCCTGGGTGGCGCTGGGGGATCCGGTTGGCGATCCGGCGGAATTCGAGGCGCTGGTGTGTTCGTTCGCCGATTGCGCAGCACAAGCCAACGCACGCCCGGTGTTTTACGAGGTCAGCGGTCGGAACCTTGCCTTGTGGGTGGAACTGGGACTGACGCTCAACAAGATCGGAGAGGAGGCGATCATCGACCTTGCGGGGTTCAGCCTGGCCGGCGGACGGTTCAAATCCATGCGCGCGGCACTGAACAAGCGAAACCGCGATGGGTATTCCGTCGCGATCCTTCCGGCACCGCATCCTGCGGCGCGGATCGACTGTCTGCGCCAGATCTCGGACGCCTGGCTTGGCGGCAAGACAGGACGGGAGAAAGGGTTTTCAGTAGGGCGGTTCGACGCGGACTATCTGAACCATTTCGACATTGCCGTGGTGCGTAAGGACGATCGGATCGTCGCTTTTGCCAACATTCTGTCCGCAGCGGGCGGTCAGACGGTTTCTGTCGATCTGATGCGCTATCTGCCCGAGGAAGCCTCTGGCCAGATGGAGTACATGTTCCTGAGCCTGATCGAGCATTTCAAAGCCGCTGGGGCCTGCGAATTCAGTCTGGGCAACGCGCCATTATCCGGCCTGTCGGAACGCGCGGTCGCGCGGTCGTGGAACCGGTTCGGGCGGTTGATCTATCGGCACGGCGGGGCATTCTACAATTTTGAAGGTTTGCGTGCCTTCAAGCAGAAGTTTCAGCCTGAATGGCGGCCACGCTATCTGGCCTTGCCACCGAACACATCCCCCATGCTGGCGATGGGAGACGTGGCCTTGCTGATCGCCGGCAACGCACGCGGCTTGATCGCCAAGTGATCCGGGTCAGACAAACAGGTTCACATCATAGCCGGAAACCGTCGAAGCGGTGGCAAAGGCGAAGTAATCGACATCCTCGCCAATATGCGTGGTTTCCGCGTCCGCGCTGGTGTCCTCTTCAACCGACAAGGTCAGGCTGTTCATCGTTGCGCCGCTGCCGCGTGCCCAGGCCGGGTCCGCCCCGTTGAAGGTTGAGAGGCTTGCCACGAACTCTGCATCGTCCGACAGGCCCTGCGCCCATAGGGGGCCACCGCCGGTGTCGGTCACGTTCCCCACGCGGCCCGCGATCCATTCGAAATCACCGATCTGCCCCGAACCCTGTTCGATGGCGATCCAGCCCACGGTTTCCAGTGCGTGCTTCCCTGCATTTTGCGCCTCTTCTTCTTGCAGCGCCAAGCGCACGCCGTTTACAGTCGCGTCGCGTTGTCGTGTCGTGACGAAGTCTGCGCCATTGTTGGTCTGAACCTGACTTAGGACGACAGGTGCCTCATCGAAGCTTGAGGTATAGGTCACGTCTGCAAAGCCTGCCGACGTCAACAGGCTTGTTTGGAATGTATCTGCCTGCAGACGTTTGCCATCTTCCAGAACCCATGACCCAGATTCCACGACGACGAATGCCACGTCTTCGGCCGCGTGTATCCCGTCCTCGTTGCCTGGCTCCTGCAAGAAAATGGTCAACTGATTTCCCGCGACCTGAGTAATCCGAGCGGTCACAGGGGCTGCGCCATTTTCAGACATTACAAAGGCCATTGCGACCGGGTTTTCGTACGACCGCTGCAAAGTGACAGTGCTGGACGAATGCGCCAGAGACACACTGCCGGTCTCCATGACATGGCTTAGGGGCAGTGCTTCGACCACGTTGCTGCCTTCAAATGCAAAGTAGTCGATCTGCTCAGGAGCAACATGCGAAGTTTCCGCATCTGAGCTGGTGTCTTCCTCGACCGACAGGGTGATCGAGCCTGGTGTGGTCGAACTGCCTCTGGCCCAGGCTGAGTCATTTCCATTCTTGCTGGTAAGGCCGGCGACATAGTCGACCGGCCCAGAGAAAGTGCCCGGAAGGGCAATGGTATGATCGGCATGTGTCACACCGTTTGCATTGCCTGCAATCCAGTCGAACCCGCCTATACTTCCGGAACCTGCTTCAATCGCGAACCAACCGATGCTTTCGGTGGTGTGATACCCTGAGTTTCCGGCTTCCTCCTCCTCCATAGCCACGCTGAAGCTGTTTGCCGACGTGCGGTTCTGATGCGTCACGACGAAATCGACACCGTTGTAACTTTGCACCTGGCTCAGAACGACCGGGGGTGCGTCGAATGCAGTGGTAAACGCCACGTCTTCGAATCCAGAGGATGAGAGCTGGTTGCTATTGAATAGCCCGGCTTCGACAAGCGTGCCATCGGGCAGGACCCAATTGCCTGCTTCGATCACCACGTATGCCACGTCTTCCGCACCGTGGATCCCATCCTCGTTATTGGGTTCCTGCAGAAACATCGTGAGTGTATCGCTTGCAACATCAGTGATCCGCACGTTGACAGGCTGAACACCGTTTTCGGACATGACGAATGCCAGCGCGACGGGGTTTTCAAAGGCGCGTTTCAGCGCGATTTGTTGACCATTGCTGGTCAGCGTGACGGTTCCTGTCTCAAGAATGGTTTGGCGTGCGACCTGAGCCAGCGTCCGGCTGCCATCGAATGCCATAACGTTCGCCGTTTCCGCCCTGTTGTGCAGAGTTTCAGAATCGGAGCTGTCGTCTTCCTCCGCAGACAGCGAAACGCTGCTGTTGGTCGATGCAGTCCCACGCGCCCAGACGGGATCTGCCCCTCGGAAAGAGGACAGGTTTGCAATGAAATCAACCGGGCTTTCATGAGCGACTGGCGTGTTCAATGTCGTGGTCGCGTCGGTGACCCCGCCCGCCTGCCAAGCGGAGAGCTGAAACCCTGCGATGTTACTTGTCCCGGCATCCAGCGCCACCCAGCCAAGGGTTTCGGTTGCGTGTACGCCGCCATTTCCGGCTTCTTCTTCCTGCATGGTCAACTCGAACCCATCTGAGTCCGATGCGCGTTGCCGGGTGGTCACGAAATCGCTGCCGTTGAAGCTTTGCACCTGGCTGAAAACGACAGGAGTCGCACCGAATTCGGTTGCAAACGTCACGCTTTCGAAACCGGACGGGGACAGTTTGTTGCTGTTCAGCAATCCCGCTTCCAACAGGCGCCCGTCGGGCAATTCCCAACTGCCTTCTTCGACGATCATATAAGCCACGCTTTCCACACCGTGGATGCCGTCTTCGTTGTTGGGTTCCTGCAAGAACATGGTCAATTGGTCGCCAGTCACGTCAGTGATCCGGGCGTTGACCGGCTGAACCCCGTTCTCTGTCATGACAAAAGCCAGCGCCACCGGGTTGTCATAACTGCGTTGCAGCGTGACGGTCAGCGCCGCATCGGTCATCGACACCACACCGGTTTCCCCGAAACTGCGATCCGCAATTGACGCGGTTATGATTTCGTCATCGGCGAACCGGATGCGTTCGATCCCGGTCAGTTCGTCCAGCCCTTCGTCCCCGTTGGCTAGGTTCAGATCCTCGACAAAAACAGTGCCCGACGCATCGCGCGACAGGGCAAATTCATCGCGCTTGCCGGAATAGACCACCAGATCGGCATCGGACCCGCCGTTCATCGTGTCGTTGCCCGCGCCGCCGCGCAGCGTGTCGTTGCCGGCATTGCCAAGCAGCAGGTCGTTGTCGATTCCCCCATCAAGAGAATCCGCCCCCGAACCGCCGCGCAGGGAATCCTCGCCCCGCTCGCCGCGCAGGGTACTGCCGTCGTCGCTGGCGGTGATGTCGTCGTCGGCGCGGGTACCGCGAAAAACCTCGATGCCGCGGATAAACCGCGAGCCGCCGTTGCCGGACCAGACCTCTGTTTCCAGGTTGACGGTGACGGCGTGGATTCCCTCTTGCGATATGTCGAGCGTGTCGATCCCTGTGCCGCCATCAACACCGTCGATGCGGTCACCATCCCCGAAAAAGATCAGGTCGTTGTTCGCGCCGCCATAAATCGTGTCGTCCAGCGCGCTTCCGTAGAGCGTGTCGTCACCGTCGCCCCCTTCCAGCAGGTCACCCGCACCACCGGCATACAGCTCATCATCTCCGGCGTTGCCCCGCAGCGTGCTTCCATAGGTGTTGCCAACCAGCAAGTCGTTCGACTGCGTGCCGCGCACCTCTTCGATGTTGACGATCAACCGGGAACCGCCCTGTCCGGTCCAGGTCTGCGCGGTCAGATCCAGTTTGAGGCCAAACGTGGTTTCGGCGCTGGCATCCAGCGTGTCCGTGCCAGTGCCACCGTTCAGGATGTCGATCATCTGACCGTCGCTGTGCACGATCAGGTCGTTGTTCTGGTCGCCGTTGATCGTATCCAGCCCATCGCCGCCGTAAATCGTGTCGAGCCCCCAACCGCCTTGCAGGTTGTCGCCCGCACCACCCGCACGCAGGATGTCGTTGCCGTTGTTGCCCTTCAGCGTGGTGCCATAGCTGTTGCCGGTCAGGTCGTCAGCGGCGCCAGTGCCGCGCACCTCTTCGATGTCGCGGATGACCTCGGTGCCCCCCAGCCCGGTCCAGGTCTCGGCGGTCAGATCCAACGTAATGCCGTGCGTGGTTTCGGCGCTGGCATCCAGCGTATCGGTGCCGGTACCGCCATCGATACGGTCGATCAAATCACCGTCCAGATGGATGAACAGATCGTCCTGCGTTCCGCCATACAACACTGCGCGGTCACCGCCGCCCACAAGGGTGTCTTCGCCCGCATCGCCATAGAGCGTGTCGTAAGAGGTGGAATAGGTGTTGTTGTTGTCAGAGACGTACAAAAGGTCGTCGCCACCGCCGCCTTCGATCCGGTTCCAAGAGTCATTGCCGGTGATCGTGTCATTCCAGCCAGAGCCGATGACGCGTTGAACCTGGGATACCTGGTCGGTTTCCTGAACGCCGCCGGCTGTGGTCCGCACTGCAACGCCGGTTGTCAGGTTGATATCCCACCACCCGACAGGCTGACCGTTGCCCGGCCCGGAATAGCTATAGTCGACCCAGTCAAACTGTGTGCCACCGATGATCGTATCATTGCCAAAGCCGCCCGAGAGCGTGTCGTCTCCGCTGTTACCGACGATCGAGTCGTTGCCATCCCCGCCAAAAATCGAGTCCGTCCTGCTCTGGCCCAGAATGGTTTCATCAGCGGCAGAACCGGTGATCGTGGAACTGGCATCAAAGCGCGCCGCGATGACCCCTTCGGTTCCGTCCGCGACGATCACATTGTCGCGGTAGTCCAGGATCACACTATAAATATCGCCCGTATATGACTCGTAAGAGGCAAGAAGTCGTCCGTCGGTCGCCAGATCAAACTTGAAATTTTGACCAAAAGGAATCTCGAACAAACCGTCCAAGGACCCACTTTCAGCGTAGAATTGCACGAACACCTGTTGCGTCGTCGTATTGCGATACGAAATTGCAAAACCGCCGTTTTTCAGCGCGACAACATCCGGCTCGGCAAAATTGTCGGTGGCATGATTGGCAACCGTTCCGTTCAAGACAACGGTCGTCGCCGGGTTGTCGCGCACCGCATACCGGATGGCGTCGCTTGACCCGTCGTTGTCGACCCAGACGAATACATAGCCGCCCCCTTCGAGCACAGCAATTTCCGGATCAGATTCGCGATCTAAGCTGTAGGTCCCAGTCGCAGCGGTGTTCACCAGGTCGGTAACGGGGTCATATCTTCTGACCCTGATCAAAGAGTTCGTGGTCGAGGTGTAGTCCTCGAAGGCAACCGCGAAAGATCCGTCAGACAGGGCCACGGCATTCGGATCATAGGCCCCGATCACGAAATTCGACGTGTCGCCGTCCGCCCCGATGACAAGCCCGTCGGCGGCAGTTGTCAGGATATTCAGGTTGGCATCCAGCAGCTTGCCGCGAATTTCGTCTGTTGCACTGTCATCCCATTGATAGGCGACGAAAATCTGTCCGCTTGCGTTGCGTGCAATCGACGGCTGGGACACCACGGCGGATGTGGGTTCCAGTTGCACGATTGTGCTGGCGATGACCTGGCTCGAAGAATCCCGATGTTCGACAACGATGCGTTTGCCAGGGGCGGTGCCATCCTCTGCGACGTAGGCGATATAGAAACCACCATCGTCATCCGCAACAAGCGACGCAGAGTTCATGTTGTAATAGCCAGACTGAACCGTCGATATGCTGCTGGGATAGACCCCAATGTTGCTTTGGATTGGCCCGTAGACGTATCCCAAAACACTTTCATCGGTCGCGCCAAGTGCGGAAGCATTATAGTCGGTAATCGCAACGATATATTTGCCGTTTGACAGCCCCAGAATGCTGTGATCGTACTGCGCAGACCCGTATGATGTTGAACCCGTCGCCTGCTGAATTTCTCCCCCAAGGGTAAGGTGCGTCGGCATCTCGCCATCTCCTTCAATCTGCGTGCCCCACGACGCCTGTCGCATGACAAAATCTGGTATTTTCAAAAACGCCATGATCGCGCCACCGCAAGGGAGTCACGGTCTAGTTAATCCCGTTCAGGATATTTGATCGATATCGACAAACAACCTTTTTTTGCCACAATTCAGAGGAGATGCGCCCGCTCGGCAACCTGACGTGGGGGAAGGTGCTACAGGTCGGATCGCGCCGCCGCAGTCGGATTTCGCTTGGCGCCGGACATCGGCGATGGCGTCAGTCTGGCCCATTTGCGCGGCGGTTTGGCGCGATGCCCCGCAAGATCAACGCCGCCGAACAAGTGTTCGACCTGCCTGGAGGTGATGCACAGACTGTCTGATGATGAGGGTGAGCGCCCCGAAGCCGCAGCAGGCAAAGTGCCGCGCCGGCGTCGAACCCGATCGGGACAAAGGGGGTCGGGTTCCTGGAGCGATCCGCGCCACTTGCAGATTGTTTGCAGTTCGGAAACAAACCGATTTTTGGTCCAGGCAAGTCCGGAAGTACCTGGTCTGCCGACGTGCGGTGATCGGCGTACTGCACCAGAATGGTGCCCTGCAAAGAAAAGCCAGAAATCAAAAGTATTTTAAAATTTCAGGGCGTTAGCCCCTGACTGGTTCAGTCCAGTGAAACCGGTGATTCGCTGTTGTTGCCGCCAAAAACCGCCAGATCCAAAGCTGCAACCGCTGCCATGCCGATGAGGAAGATCATTACCTTATTCCTTCTCAATTCGGCCCCCACGAACTTGATAGGAAAAAGGCGGAAATGTGGCAAGCAAAAGACGCGCTTTTGCCGTATTTGGCAGGCTTTGCCTTATTTTCGTCCCGGTCACTAATAAAAAGCCGATTCTTCGGAAACATTGTCGCTTTTTTCGAAACGCTTCAAGCAAAACTTGCCCAGATTCGCGATTCGAATCTGGGCGCGAACCGGGCAATTGGGGCAGCGAGTGCCTTAATTGGGCTGGGGCTCGACCTTGCGAAGGTACAGCATGAACCCAAGTGCAAGGACCGCTTCGACCAGCACACCGGCATAAAGCGGCAGTGGCGTGCCATCAAAGGCCAGGCCCACCGGCACGGCAAGCACCACCGCGACGACCGTCGCAACCGCACCAATCACGCTGGCCGCCATCCCCGCGATATGGCCCATCGGCTCCATCGCGATGGCGTTGATGTTGCCGATGGTCATCCCCGCCTGGAAAAACAACGCGGTCTGCCAGACCACAAAGGCGGCAAAGGCCGCGGTGCCGCTGATCCCCGACAACCACAGCAACACCATCCCCCCCGACAGTCCGACCTGAACCGCCAGCGTGACCGTCACCAGGAACCGCATGCCCAACCGCACCACCAATGCCGCATTCAGAAAGCTGGCGGTTCCGGCAATGATGGCGATTCCGCCAAACCACATGGGAAAGCTGTCGGCGCGGCCAAAACTGATGTCAAACACCTGTTGCGTGGTCGAGATGATGGTGAACAGCATCGCGAAACACAGCGATTGTACCAGGATCGAAATGCGGACAACGCGATGGGCGAACAGCTCTGCCACGGCCGCGCGCAAGGCAGACAGCCGGAACGGGCGTCGGTTTTCAGGCGCCAGCGTTTCCGGCAGCCGCAGCGACATCCAGATCGCGATGATCAGGGCGAAAATGACAAAGGCCACGAAAACGCCGCGCCAACCGGCCACGGTGATGATCCCCGCGCCGATGGTCGGGGCCATGGCGGGCACAAGGGTAAACACCATCATCACAAAGGACATGATCCGCGCCATCCCGCGTCCGGCGTAAAGATCGCGGATGATCGCCAGCGCCACAACGCGCGGGCCCGCTGCCCCCAATCCCTGCACCAACCGCGCAACCAGCAGCATTTCAAGCGACTGGGCAAACGCCGCCGCCGCCGCCGCAAGGCAATACAGCAACACACCGCCCAGAATCACCGGTTTGCGCCCGAACGTATCCGACAGCGGCCCCGTGAACAGCGTGCCCACGCCCATACCAAGGATAAAAACTGTGACCACCAGTTGTGTGCGGTTCAGCGCCCCGGGCGTCAGGGTTGCCCCGATTTCCGGGAACGCCGGCAACATGGCATCGGTCGAAAAGGCGATGGTGGCGAACATCATCGCGACCAATGCGATGAATTCGACCCGGGACATGCGCTGAGACATCTGGCCGCTCCTAGGGGAATGCCAAGGGCCTATCCCGCCGATGATCCGGGCACAAGCGCCTCAGGGCGCTTTGGGCGAATCTTCCGGAGCGTCATCCTCGTTCGCGGGCGGTTCGGGGTTGGCCAGCATTGCCATCAGGCTGTCGACATGTTCCTCGCGCTTGCGCATGGCAAAGGCGCCGAACTGCTGGACGGCGGCCACGAACACCCCAAGCCCCAGAAAGATAAAGATGGTGGTGCCGATCTTGCCGGCAGCTGTCGCGGGAACAAGGTTGCCGTAACCCACGGTGGACAGGGTCACGACGGTAAAGAAATAGCTGTCCAGGTGGCTCCAGCCCTCGACCCAGGCGAAATACAACGTCCCGCTCAAGATGATCAGCACCAGCGTCGCAACCAACGTCAGCGCCCGCAACCAGGTCTTCGTCATGTACGTGCCAGCCCCATGCTGTTCCGGGTGGCCAACAGCCAGCCCAAGGCGATCCTCACCAGAAGTTCCCGCGTGCGTACCGGGTACAGCACAAAATTCAACACCCCGAGACTATGGCGCGCCATCGGCGTCACCAGGTGGAAATCGTTGTCCTCGCACGGTTCGACCCGGACCGCCGGGCCCGCCACGGCAAGGCCACGGGCGGCCAGCAGGTCTCTCGGTGGCAGGGGTGTGGGCATCTTCGGTTCAGGCCTGCTCTGCCAGTTCGTCCAGAACCTTCAGCCACAGCGCGGTCGGCTGGGCGCCGGGCACCGCGTGCTGCCCCGCCACGATGACCGTCGGCACGCTGGTCACCCCCATGCCGCGCGCTGCCGCGTCGCGATCGACAATCTCTCGCACGTCGGCGTCAGAGCGCAGCAGGCGCTGGATCATCGCCGCGTCCAACCCGGCACTGTCCGCGATATCGGCCAACACCTCGGCGTCACCGATGTTGCGGCCGTCCTTGAAATAGGCACGATAGAGCATCGAGACCACGGCGGTCTGCCGCCCCTCGATGCCGGCCCAGTGAATCAGGCGATGGGCGTCCAGCGTATTGGGCGTGACCGAGATCTGGTCCAGGTTTATGTCCAACCCGGCCTCCTTGGCCTTTTCGATCACCGGAAGGTAGGCCTCGACCGCGCCTTTCTGACCGCCGAACTTGGTCTCCAGATAGCTGCGCCGATCCATGCCGTCTTTCGGCATGTCGGGATTCAACTGGAACGGATGCCACGCCAGGATGAACGGATGATCCGGCCGCTGCTCCAGCGCACGATCAAGAAAGGCCTTGCCGATATAGCACCAGGGGCAAATCGGGTCTGCAAGTATGTCGAGTTTGACCATGTCGGGATCCTTCGGGTTTGATGCGGTGTATCAGGTCACCGCGGGTTTGAGAACACGGCAGCGACGGACGTGTCCGGTACGCGCCCGCGGCCTCACCATCTTGCCGGAAATATCCCGGGGGGTATGGGGGGCTGGCCCCCGATGTTCGCGGCGCGCACATGCCGATGGAACGTCGGGCAAGGGCGATGGCAACGCGATCCCCCGACCGGTCGGACCGCAGACGCGATCCGAACCGTCAGGTGTCGCGTCGCCACAACGCCTTCAGCTTCTGGCGCAACAGCTTGCCGTTTGGATTGCGCGGCAGCGCGTCCAGATGCACCCAGATCCGCGGCTGCTTGTACCGCGCCAGGCGCTCTTCTGCCCAGGCCGCCAGTTCCGCCTCCTCAAGCGGCGCCGGCCCGGTGTAGAACGCCGCGATCAGGCGGACGTCCTCCTTGATCTCGACATCCGTGGCGCCAACCTCGGTGATGCCGGGATGGCCCGCCAGGGCATGTTCAACCTCCAGCGGCGACACGCGGTAGCCGCCGGCATTCATCATGTCGTCGGCCCGACCCAGGTAGGTGACCACGCCATCGGCATCCATCATCCCCTGATCACCGGTCAGGTACCAGTCGCCCCGGAACTTCTCGGCCGTAGCCTCGGGCGCACCGACATAGCTCAGCATCAACCCCGGGTCGCGGCGGTCGATCGCGATCACGCCGGGTTCGCCCAGCGGCACCGGCCCGTCGTCACCCAGGATCGCCACCCGCCGCCCGGTCTGCACCCGGCCCAGCGTGCCGGGCACGGTGGGATGATCCGGTGATGACGAGATGAAGGTTGAACACTCCGACATGCCGTAGGCTTCGAAAATCGGCGTACCGGTGGCCGCAAGCCAATCCGCCCGGATATGTTCAGACAGTTTTTCACCTGCCGCCAGCCCGTGCCGCAGTTTGGGCAGGGGCATGACCGGCTGTTTCAGGATGTTGCGGTACACCCCAGGCGCTGCGGCCAGGATCGTGGCATCGTTGCGCGCCAACAGAAGCGGCAGCTGCGCATGGTCGATACCCGCCGCAGGGATCAGCGCGGTTGCGCCCATGGTCCAGGGATCCATCAGCCCGGTGCCCAGCGTATAGGTCCAGTTGAACGCCCCCGCGTGCAGCAGCCGGTCGTCGGCACCCAGCCCGTACCAGCCCTGCATCATCATCTGCCGGGCCCATATTGCCCGATGGGCATGCCCCACGGCGCGCGGAATGCCCGAGGTGCCAGAGGTGTAGATGATATAGGCCAGCCGGTTCGGATCGCCCAGGTCCCAGTCGGCGGGCGGCAGATCGCGCCAGCGCTGCATCTGCCCCTGGGTGAACACCGGCAGCTCTGTGTCCGGACAGGCCACGCCATCGCCGCGCAGCACCGCTTTGGGTTGCAGGTGATCCAGGATGCCCTGCACTTCGTGTTCGGTCAGTTGCGACGACGTCGGCACCGGCACGATGCCCACGGAAATCGCCCCCAGGTAGGCGACGGGGAAATCCACCGTATTGCCCAGCCGCATCAGCAGCACGTCGCCGGGGGTCATCCCGGCGGCCAGCAGCCCGGCGCCGGTTCCCCGGACTGCCGCGATCAGCCGGGCATAGCTCCAACGTTCGGCGCCAGACAGGCGCAGCACCGACAGCGCGATCTTGTCTGGGGTGGCTTCGCCCGCCGCCAACACGTGGGCGGCAAGGTTGAATGGTGCGGGGCAGGGCGGATGCGCCCCTTGATCGAATATGGACAGCATGGCTTTGGCGTAGCCGCGCACCGCCGCAGTTGCAAGAGCCGGGACACGGCCTTATAGACCGCGGGCATGAGCGAAAACGACCCCCGTTCCCTGATCCGCATCGCGCGCGAGGATGGCGGCACCGACACCGGTGAACCGTTAGATTTGGGCGCGCGCGTCCGCGACCTGCGCAAGGCGCAGGGCTGGACCATGGAACAGGCGGCGAAACAGGCCGGGCTGGCGCGGTCTACCTTGTCCAAGATCGAAAACGGTCAGATGTCGCCAACCTATGACGCCCTGAAGAAACTGGCCGAAGGGTTGCAGATCAGCGTACCGCAGTTGTTTACCCCGCCGCAGCGCGACCAGATCAACGGGCGGATGGGCGTGACCCGCAGCGGCGAGGGCGCGCAACACGCCACCGCCACCTATGAGCACGAATTGCTGGCGGAAACCCTGAGCAAGAAGCAGATGCTGCCCTATCGCACCCGCGTGCGGGCGCGCACGCTGGACGAATTCGATGGCTGGGTACGCCACGACGGAGAAGAGTTCCTCTACGTGCTGACGGGGGTGGTGCGGCTTTATACCGAATTCTACGAACCGGTAGACATGCGTCGCGGGGACAGCGCCTATTACGACGCGGCCATGGGGCATAACGTGGTGTCTGTCAGCCCCGACGATGCAACGATCCTGTGGGTGACATCGCTGGTGTGATCAGCCGGCGCGCATGTCCTGGGCCTGTCGGGCCAGGTCTTCGACGAACATCCAGTCTCGCAGTTCTTCGTCCGCTTCAAGCAGCGTCAGGTCATGACGCTCTGCCAGGTGCTGGGTCAGGTGCTGCGGCAAAAGCGGGGGCTCGTCCAGCACATCGCTGTCGATCTGCGGAAAACGCTTGTGCAAGCGCCTGACGACTTGCGACCAGTTCGCGACGATGTCGTGCCATGTCATTTGTGGCGTTCCTCCCAAAACGCCCCTCGCACGACCGAATGTATAACAAAATCGGAAATAAGATAACAGAAAAGTGACACGGTGAAAGGGCCGGGCGGCGCAGGGCCATCCGGTGGGAAAAGCGCGACGCCTTTGGGCGCGTCAGAACCAGCTTTGAACGCGGCGTGCGCTGCCGGAAATGTCCTGCCCGATGCCATCGACCGTTGCACAGCCGCCCAAGGTCAGGGCGGCCACAAGGAGAATGCCTGCTGCTCTCATCTTATTTGTCTTCTTCATACCACCAGACGTCTGTCTGCCAGTTTATCCAGTCCCCGTAAATTGGCAGTTTCTCAGGGTATTTCAACTCTTTGGCATGGGCAATCCGACTGATTGCCCACTGATATGTGGGAATCACGTAACGTCCGGTGGTCAAGACCCGATCCAGAGCCCGGGTCGCGGCAAGGAAATCCTCCCGGCTTTCTGAGGTCAGAAGCTTGTCGATCATCGCCTCGGCCGCGGGGGACGTCATTCCCATCCAGTTGCGCGACCCCGGTTCCATCCCGGCGGCAGCACCCCAATATGCCTTTTGCTCGTTGCCCGGCGACAGCGACAGGCCGCGCCGATACCACGTCATGTCGAAGTCATAGGCGTTGGTGCGTTCCTTGAACTGGGCATCATCCACGGTCGATACGTTGACCGCGATGCCCAGGCGATCCAGCGCCTGAACATACAGATCGGCAATCGCCTGTTCCTCGGACGCACCCTGCGTCAGCAGGATTTCAAAGGAGAAGGGCGTGCCGCTGGCATTCTTCATCACGCCGTCCTGCACCGTCCAGCCGGCCTCTGCCATCAGGTCCATGGCACGGGCGATGTTCTTGCGGTTGCGCAGGGTGCCGTCGCCCTCGGGCAGGGCATAGCCCTCCAGCGCGCCGGGCAACAGCTGATCGGCGTAAGGTGCCAGGAAATCGCGCACCTTGCCCTCTGCCGGGCCGGGGCGCATGCCCAGCACCGAGTTCGAGAAATATGATGTGATGCGCGGTTGGCGGCCGCCTGTCATGGTTTCGTTGATGAACTCGAAGTTGAACGCATGCAGCATCGCATCGCGCACACGCCAGTCGCGAAACTGGTCGCGGCGGGTGTTCATTACAAAGCCGGTGATGCCAGAGGGACGTTCATGCGGGATGATCGACTTGATCACATCACCGCTGTCGATCGCCGGGAAATCATACTGGGTTTCCCATTTTTCTGCGTTGCTTTCACGGTTTGTGTTCAGTTCTCCAGCCTTGAACGCTTCGAACACGGCGGTACCTTCGCCGAAATACTCGATCCGGATCTCGTCGAAATTGGCCTGGCCGCGCATGAAGGGCAGGTCGTTGCCCCAGTAGTCGGGGTTGCGCTTCAGGCTGATGAAGCGCCCGGCCTCGAAATCACCGACGACATACGGCGCCGAGGTGATCGGCGCCATGTCGGTGCCATCGGTTTCGGCAAAGTCGATACCGTCATACTGCGCCTTTTTCAGGATCGGGCGCATACCCACCAGCAGCGCCAGTTCGCGATCCTCGGTATTGAAGGTGAACCTGACCGACGCGGGACCTGTCTGTTCCATCGTTTCGATCTTGTCCCACAGGCTGGCATAACGCGGGTTGCCCTTGGTCCCCAGAGTCTCATAGCTCCACATCACGTCCTCGACCGTGACCGGGCTGCCGTCAGAGAATTTCGCCTCGGGCCGCAGGGTGAATTCCACCCATTCACGGCGCGGTCCGACCTCAACCGATTCGCACAGGAGGCAATAAAGCGTGAAGGGTTCGTCCCAACTGCGACCCATAAGCGATTCAAATCCAACGGTTCCGGCAAAGCGCAACTGCCAGGGCGCGCGCCCTTTGCGGACAAATGGGTTCAGGCTGTCAAAGCCGCCGCGTTCGCCAAGGACGATCCGCCCGCCCTTGGGCGCATCCGGGTTGGCATACGGCAAAGACACAAAATCCGGTGGAAGCTGTGGCTCGCCGTACATAGCTATGCCATGTTTGGGCTCTGCCGCTGCGAATCCCGAACACGCGATCAGCGCCAAAATCGCACCAGTTGTCCGCAGGCTGGCAAAATAGTTTGTTCTCATTTTGGCGACGATCCCTGTTCTGCCCTTGTTTTATTGGATGCTACCGTAGCGGGGGATTTACGCCTTTTCAAACTTTTAGCTTGGACTCCTAACGAAGATTGCTTATAACGGGGGCACTGCTCGATAGGTTTCTTGCCTGTATGAAACCTGCCTCAATGACTTAACCCCGGCCTTGTGCCGGGGTTTTTTTCTGCGCGAATTCCCCGCAAGTCGGAACAAATCTTCGGCACCCCCTTATGCTGCGACCGCGTCGGTGTCATGCTGCGCGCGCAAACATAAGGGGAGCATCTTCACATGTCATTGAACGGCAAGACCGCGGTCATCACCGGATCGAACTCGGGCATCGGGCTGGGGATCGCCCGCGAACTGGCGCGGGCCGGGGCCGATGTGGTGCTGAATTCCTTCACCGACCGCGACGAGGATCACGCCCTTGCCGCCGGGATCGGCAAGGAATTCGGCGTGACCGCGCGCTATATCAAGGCCGACATGTCCCGCGGCGACGAATGCCGGGCGCTGATCGAACAGACGGGCGGCTGCGATATCCTGGTGAACAACGCCGGCATCCAGCACGTCGCGCCGATCGACGAATTCCCGACCAAAAAATGGGATGCGATCATCGCGATCAACCTGACCTCGGCGTTTCACACCACGGCGGCTGCGCTGCCGGAAATGCGGGCGCGCGGCTGGGGCAGGGTGGTCAACATCGCTTCGGCCCACGGGCTGACGGCGTCGCCATACAAATCGGCCTATATTGCCGCCAAGCACGGCATCGTCGGCCTGTCCAAGACCACCGCGCTGGAAACCGCTGAAGAGCCGATCACCTGCAACGCGATCTGCCCGGGCTACGTTCTGACCCCGCTGGTCGAGGCGCAGATCCCCGACCAGATGAAGGCCCACGGCATGGACCGTGACACCGTCGTGCGCGACGTCATGCTGGCGCGCCAGCCGTCCAAGCAATTCGCCACTGTCGAACAACTGGGCGGCACCACCGTGTTCCTGTGCTCCGATGCGGCCGCGCAGATCACTGGCACGACGATTTCCGTCGATGGCGGCTGGACGGCGCTGTAAGGTCTGGCACTTCCAGAAAAACGCAAAGGCCGTACCGGTTTCCCGGTGCGGCCCTGAACGTGGTCCCATGCAGCCTTGTGTCAGGACTTCAGGCGCCACGGCTCGTTGGTTTCAAGATAGGCTTCCTGTTCCGGCGTCAGGTTGATGCATTCATACCCGGTGACCATCGGGCGGACATGTTCGCGGAACCCGTGACCCACCGTCAGCAGGTAGATGTGCACCACCACGAAGGTGGCAATCACATAGGCCGCGAACAGGTGCAGGTTGGCAATGACCGTCAGCAGGAAGGTGGCGTTCGGCACGTCTTCCCAGAAGTTATAGGTCAGGTACAGGATGCCGGTGATCCAGATTGCCGGGAACACGAACATTTTCAGACCGAAATAGGCCATGATCTGCAGCGGGTTGTGCTTGCGCCAGTACATCTTGCGGTGCGGATGGCTTTCGCCCTTGAAGATGCCGAAGGCATAGAACCGTGCGACCTGTACCATCCCGTCCAGCGTCGGTACGAACTGTTTCCACGTGCCGGTGGTGAACAGCCAGAAGGTGGCGAAGATCCACACCGCCAGCAGCACCAGCGCGGCCATCGTGTGCAGCATCACCGCCGGACCGAAGGGCAGGATGTGATGCAGGCCGTTCAGCCCCATCCCGGTGAACAGCAGCGTCATGATGAGCGCCATCTGGGTCCAATGCCACAGCCGTTCAAAGCGCGGATAGACCTTGACCATACGGGGCTTAGTCATGGGAGCCTCCTTTTTTCTTACCGGTGAAGATGCGCAGCGCGCCATGGCCGAGGACACCCAGAAGCGCCATCACGAACATCAGCTTGCCCAGAAGGCCGACGTGCCACTTGTCGCCGGTGCCGGGCATGAAGACGCCCGCGATGTTGGCCAGGCGGCCATCTTCGGCGTGGCAGGCCTGGCATTCCAGCGCCTCGTTTGCCGGAGCCACCATGTGGGTGGTCGGCCAGTACATGTAGGTATCGACAAAGCCGAACTGGCCGGAATATTCCGCGCCCGCGGCCTTCATGCCCGCATCAATCGCCTTGGCCCAGTCGAAGTTGGTCCAGAACGCGGTGTCGGTGGTCGGGCCCCAGACATGGGTATAGACCAGCTTGTTCAGCTCGCTGTCGTAAGCCTGACGGCCTTCCATGCGCTTGAACGGCCAGATCCGCGAACGGCCGTCCTCGGCATCCCCCGCGATCTTGTTGACCTCGACGACCTGGGTCGGGTCGATGGTGTGTTCACTGTCTGAGGTGGTGTATTCCACCTGGCCGTTGAACCATTCATAGATCGGCTGGGCGTTCTCTTCCCATTTGAAGTCGCCCTTGGTCGACAGATAGGTGTGTAGATGGTTGCCGTTGGAGTCGACGAAATCGTTTTCGTGATAGGGCTTGCCATCCTTCAGCTTGCCGGCGGTCGACCAGTCCCAGAAGGTCTTGGTGGCGACGCCGCCCTTGGCCATGCTGGGGATGTGGCAGGTCTGGCAGGCGACCACGTCGGTGTGGTCGTTCAGCTTGATGCCCTTGATGTTGACCGGATGCGGTTCGTTGCCGTGGCAGCTTTCGCAGGTGGCGACGTGACGGCGCTCGCCGGGCTTGCCGGTGCCTTCGGGGTCGGTGGCATGCACATCATAGCGCGACCCGGCCCACTGGTGGCTTTCGGTGACGTGGCAATCGGTGCAAACCATGTTGGCACCATCGGGCGACATGTGCACATCGGTGTGGATCGACGGGTTGATCAGCGCCGAGGACAGATCCCCGTGCTTCACGTTGTCGCCACCACCACCGTAAAAGTGACAGTTCCCGCAGTTTTCACGAGTCGGCTTACCCACCGACATCGCCGCCTTGGACAGGTCCACCGGCCAGGCGGGTTTGCCCGTGATGGTCTGGGTACCCGGCTTGACCGGGGCCAGGGGCGGATTGCCCGCGCCGGTCGCGGACTTTGTGTATTGCCCCGAGGTGTCGTGGCAGGCCAGACAATCAACCGCAGTCGCCTGTTGCGGCGGCGGCTGGTTCATGTCCTCCCAGCCATAGCCTGCATGACAGGACGTGCAGCGCGGCTCGTTGCCAGCAACCGAACCACAGAAGGCGTTGATGACGTTCTTCTTGCCCAACTGCTGGCCGGTCGTCTGATGTTGATAGTCCCACTGGTAGTGCAGCGTGTGCATCACCTGGTCGCTGGCTTCGGTATGGCAGGACAGACAGGCCGCCGTCACTTCGGGGCCTGACTTGAACTCCTGCTTGAGAATCTCGAACTTGGAATGGTCGGCGGTACTGCCCGAGCCTGGCATCTGCGGCGTTTCCTGCCCGAAGGCAGGCGCAGCCATGGCCAGCAGCAGTGGCAAGAGTAACGGTGCGCGCATACAGAATCCTCCCGGCAATACTTATGCCTTTCTGCATGTATGCAGCGTGCGGAGGATTCTTTGATCTATCGCAAATTCAGGTTTCGACGGCAGGTGCAATCGAAAAAATAAAATTGAGTCACCTTTTAACGCGAACGTGAGCGGCCGTTACGACGCTTTTCGCATCGCTTCGATCTTGGGTTTGCCGCCCGGTTTGTCCGGCGGATAGACCAGCCCGGCCGAGATCACCAGCTTGGCCGCTTCCTCGATCGTCATTTCCAGTTCGACGATGTCCTCGCGCGGGAAAAACAGCAAGAACCCAGAGGTCGGGTTCGGAGTGGTGGGGACGAAAACGGACACAAGGTCCCCTGTGGTGTCTGCCCGTTGCGCCACTTCGCCCTTGGCAAGGGTCGACACGAAACCGATCGCCCAGATACCCTTGCGCGGGTACTGGATCAGGCAGGCCTTTTCAAAGGTGCGCTCGGACTGGGCAAACACGGTTTCCGCGATCTGCTTGATCCCGGAATAGATCGACCGCACCACCGGGGTGCGTTCCACAAGGCTTTCGGCAAAGCGGATCAGCGACCGCCCGATCAGCCCCTTGGCGATCCAGCCCACGACAATGGTGAACACCAGAAAGAAGATCACCCCGACGCCGCGCAGGTTGATGCCGATATACTGTTCCGGGTTGAACCGTGCCGGCACCAGCGGCAGCACGAACCCATCGACCCATCCGAACATCGTCCAGATCAGCCAGATTGTCAGGCCGACAGGCATGATCACGACCAGCCCGGTCAGAAAACTGGACCGAAGGCTGGAAAAGATACCGGGCTTGCGCGGTTCTTGGTCGAAAGGGGTGGTCATGTCGGTCCAGTCATAAGGGTTGCCCGAAATCTAGGGGTTGCGGGGCGGCACTACAATGGGTGCGCCTGCGCATTGCTTGGTTATCCCGGCAAACTGTTCATTTCCCGGGCAATCGCAGCAGCCAGCCGGGCATTGTTCAGGACCAGCGCAATATTCGCGGCAAGCGACCGGCCCTCGGTCAGTTCGAAGATGCGCTGCAACAGGAAAGGCGTGACTGCCTTGCCGGCAATGCCCTGTGCCTCGGCCTCTGCCGTGGCTTGCGCGATGACTGGGGCCAGGTCCTCTGCCGGGATCTCGTCGGCTTCGGGGATCGGGTTGGCCACCAGTTGCCCGCCGGGCAGGCCAAGCGCCGCACGCATCTTGTGAGCGCGGGCGATCTCGGCCGCGCTGTCCATCCGCAGCGGCGCGGGCAATCCGCTGGCGCGCGACCAGAAGGCGGGCAGGTCGTCCTGACCCACGGCGATCACTGGCACGCCGTTGGTTTCCAGCACCTCCAGCGTCTTCGGCAGATCAAGAATGGCCTTGGCCCCAGCGGCAACCACGGTCACCGGGGTCTGCGCCAGTTCCGCAAGATCGGCGGAGATGTCGAAACTGGATTCGGCGCCCTTGTGCACGCCGCCGATGCCGCCGGTGGCAAAGACCGCGATCCCGGCCAGGTGCGCGGCGATCATCGTTGCGGCCACTGTGGTGGCCCCGGTCTGGCCCTGCGCCATGCAAACCGCCATGTCGGCGCGGCTGAGCTTGGCCACGTTTTTTGCCTGGGCAAGCGCCTGCAACTGGGCGTCTGTCAGCCCGACACACAACCGCCCGTCAAGCACCGCGATGGTTGCGGGTTCGGCGCCGTTCGTACGGATTTCGGCCTCGACCGTACGGGCCATGTCAAGGTTCTGCGGCCAGGGCATCCCGTGCGTGATGATCGTCGATTCCAGCGCAACGACAGGGCGGTCCTCAGCCAGCGCGGCAGCAACGGCGGGGGACAGGTGAACAAGGCTCATGAGGTGATGTCTCCGGATACGTAGGCTGCGGCGGCCGCGAGGGCGCGGGTCAGGGCGGTGGCACGGTCGGCGCCCTCCAGCTCGGCGTTCATATGCGCGGCCATGAACGTGTCGCCCGCGCCGGTCACCCGGGTGACCAGCACCCTTGGCGGATCGGCAGAGACAAGACCGTCGGCGGTGGCGTCACAGGTGGTGCGACCGCCATCCGTGACCAGTGCCCGCGCCGCACCGCGCTGGATCAGCCGTTCGGCGGCCTCGGGCGCGGTGTCGAACCGGGTCTGGCACAAGATGCCCGCCTCTTCGAGATTGACGTAAAGCGTGCCGCGGCGGGAGGTCAGGAATGGCAGCAGCCGTTCGGCCTTGCCCGGGCTGGCCGGGGCCACGCGCAGATCGGCGGCGGTAAAGGCCGGGTGGCCTGCGATCACCGAAAGCAGGGATTCGGTCAGGTTGCCGTCGAGCGCGATGGTGCCGCCGAACGGTGCTGTGTCCGAGCCAAGCGCGCCATTGATCAGCGGGCGCAGAATCTTGTCGCCCGCCGCTTCCAGCGAATGGGCATCGGCAATCGCGGCGATCAGCCCGTTGGCCCCTTCGACCGCCATGTACTGGTCGGTCGGCAGATCGTCGGACCGGTAGAGGTGCTCGGTGATCAGACCCAGCCTGTCGCATTGGGTCACAAGGTCGATGCCTTGCGCATCGCGGCCCACAGCCGAGAGAAGCGCGGGCTTGCGGCCCATGCGCGCCAGGGTCATCGCGATGTTCAGCGCCACGCCGCCGGGCAGGCGGGTGATCCGGCCGGGCACGTCGCTGCCCTTGTCCATCACGCTGGCAGAGCGCCCGATCACGTCCCACAGGACCGATCCGATGCAAAGGATGTCTGGTGTCATGCGTGCGCTCCTGAATTGATCGTGGCGTAGCGCAAGCCGGGGCAGGGGGCCAGCCCCCTCTTGGCCTGCGGCCAATTCACCCCCGGAGTATTTGGCGAAAGATGAAAGCGGCTAGTTTTTCTTCTTGGAGGATTTCTTCTTTTTCTTGTCTTTCTTCGCACCGGAGTCGTCGGCCTTTTTTGACGACTTGGTGGATTTGCCGGATTTCTTTTTGTCGTCGGCCCCCTTGGCCTTGGATTTTTTCTTTTTCGAAGCGTCCGCCTTGGCGGCGGGGTCCTTGGTTTTTTTCTTTTTCTTTTTGAGGGGCGGTGTTTCGGCCATGGCCGCCGGGGCCTCGAGACCAGGAGCGGCCGGGGCGCTTTCGTCAACGGCTTGGGCTGGCGGGGCTGCCAAGGCCGGGTCAAACGTGGCGGCACGTTCGTGGGCGGCCTCGTCTGCGATCTTGGCCTGCACCATGGCCTTCGCCGCCTGGTGAATCGCCGGAACCCGTCGCGCGCCAAGACCGCGCAGCGCCAGCAGCGCCTCTGGCGGGGCGGCGGCGACCTCTTCAGCGCTGCGCATGCCGGCGTCTTCCAGAAGTTGCGCCAGTGCGGGGCCCACGCCCCTGACGGTCTTGATCGGGATCATCTTTTCGTGTCCTTTCCGCTTCGGTCATTGTGCACTATGGCAGGCAAGCGGCCGCTGTCCAACGCAGATTTCAGGGGGTTGCGCCGGTGCGGCAATACCGCTATACGCGCGCCACTCAATCCGCTGGCGGGGTTGGGGCAGGCAGGGGAGACATCCCTGCAGGTCCACCGGTTGGGGTCATCCGACCCCGAGCATCCCGCCGAGGCAAGAAACCGGAAAGGAAAAAGACATGGCTCTTCCCGAGTTCACCATGCGTCAGCTGCTGGAAGCTGGCGTTCACTTTGGCCACCAGACGCAGCGCTGGAACCCCCGCATGGGCGAGTTCATCTATGGTGCACGCAACGGCATTCACATCATGGACCTGACGCAGACCGTCCCGATGCTGGACGCGGCGCTGAACGCGATCCGCGACACCGTTGCCAAAGGCGGCCGCGTGCTGTTCGTCGGCACCAAGCGTCAGGCCGCAGCGCCGATCGCAGAAGCTGCCGAGAAATGCGCACAGTATTACATGAACCACCGCTGGCTGGGCGGCACGCTGACCAACTGGCAGACCGTTTCGCAGTCGATCAACCGTCTGAAGGCGATCGACGAACGCCTGGACGGCGGCGCCGAAGGCCTGACCAAGAAAGAGCGCCTGAACATGGAACGCGACCAGGGCAAGCTGCAGGCTTCGCTGGGCGGGATTCGTGAAATGGGCGGCGTTCCCGACCTGCTGTTCGTCATTGACGTCAAGAAAGAAGCGCTGGCCGTGGCCGAAGCCAACAAGCTGGGCATCCCGGTTGTGGCGGTTGTCGACACCAACTGCTCGCCCGATGGTGTGGACTACATCATCCCCGGCAACGACGACGCCGCCCGCGCGATCTCGCTCTATTGCGATCTGGCCTCGCGTGCAGCCCTGGACGGCATGACTGCCCAGATGGGGGCCGCAGGGGTTGACCTTGGTGCGCTGGAAGACGCGCCGGTGGAAGAACTGCTGGCGGACGCACAGGGCTGATCCGGCCCGCGTCACGCAACTGTCATCGAAACATGAAAGGGGGCGCGGCATATGCCGCCCCCTGACCCTATTTGAAAGATGAGGAGAGCCACCATGGCGATCACTGCTGCACAGGTGAAAGAACTGCGCGAAATGACCGGCGCAGGCATGATGGATGCCAAGAAGGCGCTGGTTGAAACCGATGGCGACATGGACGCCGCCATTGACTGGCTGCGCACCAAGGGCCTGGCCAAGGCCGCAAAGAAATCCGGCCGGACCGCGGCAGAGGGCCTGGTGGCCGTCAAGGTCGCAGACGGCAAGGGCGTCGCTGTCGAGGTGAACTCGGAAACCGACTTTGTCGCCAAGAACGCCGACTTCCAGAAAATGGTTGCCGGAATCGCGGAAGCCGCGCTGACGGCGACCGACGTTGAAGCCCTGAAAGCGGCTGACATGGACGGCAAGTCCGTGGCCGACGTCATCACCGACAAGATCGCCACCATCGGCGAGAACATGTCGCTGCGTCGCATGGAAACCGTCGAAGGCGACGTTGTGGCATCTTACGTCCACAATGCGGCCGCGGAGGGCATGGGCCAGATCGGTGTTATCGTCGCCATGAAAGGCGGCGATGAAGGCTTTGCCAAGCAGGTCGCCATGCACGTGGCAGCGGCCAACCCGCAGGCTTTGAACGAAGCTTCGCTTGATCCGGCTGTGATCGAGAAAGAGCGTCAGGTCCAGATCGACATCGCTCGGGAATCGGGCAAGCCCGAAGCCGTGATCGAAAAGATGATCGTTGGCCGGATGAACAAGTTCCTGGCCGAAGTCACCCTGACCGGTCAGCAGTTCGTCATGGACACCGACAAGACCGTTGCACAAGCCGCAGCGGACAACGGCGCCGAAATCGTCGGGTTCATCCGCATGCAGGTGGGCGAAGGCATCGAGAAGGTCCAAGAAGACTTTGCTGCCGAAGTGGCCAAGGCTGCCCAGGGCTGATCGCAAGACCGATCGCTGAAAAAAAGTGACGGCGCCGTTCTGGGATGAACGGCGCCGTTCCTTGTTCTGACGTCCCCGAACGTGTTGGGGATGATCTGGGTCCGTCATCAAGGTGTGCCGGCTCGGGGGACGTTGAATTCGCCCCCCGAAACCGACCCCGGCTATCACCGGCGAAACGTCAGAGCCCTGAAATAACAGGGTATTGGCGCTTCGATGTTCCAAGGCCAAAGCCACCACTCACGGAACAAGGACACAGTGCCAATTTACCCAGGGTTAAGAAAGTCAGGTTTTCCCGACCTTTGGGAAAACACATGTTCACACTGGAAAAAGTGCCAAAAACACCACGAAACACGAAATTTATACCCAAAAAGGCGCAAATTCTGACGCGATTCAGGATCAATCAGACTTCGATTCGGAACATTTGATTCTGGAACGCCGCTTTCAGCACCGCTTGTGCGGTGGTTTCGACATTCAGCGCCTCACGCGCGAGGCGCAGGTGCTTTTCGACCGTTGCCTGGGTCAACCCCATGATCGCGGCGATATCCTGCATTGTCTTTCCATCACCCACCCATTCCAGCGCCTCGCGCTGGCGCTTGGTCAGCGATTGGTGCGGCGGCGTATAGGGCAGGGTGAGGATCTTGAGATGCACGATATTGTTCATCAGAACGATCAACTCGCCTTGCTTTTCCCAGATAGCATCGGCATCCGATTGCGACATCCCGGGTTTCGCAGTCAGCGCGATGGCGCCCTTGGCGCGCGACGAGACGGAGCGGAAACTGATCGTGTAGCCCGCAATGACACCCATCGACAGATTGAATTCCAACACCCGGCGCTCCGCGGGTGTCAGCGTACCGGTTTCCATCATTTCCCCCAGAACCCGCCAGCTACACCAACCATCGTTGTCCAGCGACCAGCGCACCATCGGCGCATGGTGATACAGCGCATCTCCGACGAACTTGTCGGTATAGGCCCGGTCGTGGTTCGTGAGCAGCAGAAAGTCGTTCGGATCGCCCAGCGAATGTTGCGTCAGGAAGCGGGTAAACCCGTACATGATCCGGTCAAACCCGAAACTCGCCATGTTCTTGCAGTGTATGTCCCAAAGCTCTTCGATCGAAGCGGCGTTGGTCAGCTCGATCAGCTCTTTCTTTTGCACCGGTGTCATTCGGAACCTTCAAGACGTTTGGTTTTGCGTCGGCCAGACGGGACTGGGAACCCGAAAACGTGGAATTTCCGTTGGCGGACAAGGGATAACGTGGTTTTCTATGGCCTGTTACCGCGCCTTCGTCTACCACTCTAGTATTAACATAATCCTGATTATGGGACTTATTCGTGGCGCCTTTCCCAAGCGCCTTCTTTAAAACTTCGATAAATCAGCGACTTATAGGCGGATGCGAAACTTGCGCGCACTGCCACCCCAACACAATAAAATTTTACCAATTGGTCTTTTTAGGCAGGCCTCCTCGCAATCGCACGGCCTGTCTGCGACATTTTGTCGTTTTCCGAACAGATCCCGCCGAAATGGCGCGGCAGCCTGTCACGAAAGCAAGCAGAGCCTGGACTTACATGGCACCAAAAGACCGCACCACCGCAGAGACCGAGCGCATGGTCGGCGCCCGCAGAGGGCGCGCCGCGCGCGGTCAACCGACATCGGGCCTGACCCGCGTTGTCCAAGTCGTCCAATTCTGAAGGTGTTCCATGTCCACAGCTCCAGTGTCCCGCCGCAGCGGCGGCCGCGCCGCACGTCATCTTGCCCGCAGCAACCCCCTAGAAGACCACTTGCGCCCTATCCGTCCGGGGATGTCCGGCGGCCTTTATCGCCCGCTGTCGGACGATGCCATTCAACGCATCCACCGGGGCGCGCTTGACGCGCTGTGGGAAATCGGTCTGGCAGACCCGCCCGAAAGCGGGATCGCCGCAATGACACAGGCCGGTGCGGTTCTGGGCGCGGACGGACGCCTGCGCTTTCCCCCTTCCCTGGTGGAAGACGCACTGGCGGCGGCCAACCGTGACGTGATCCTGCATGGCCGCGATCCAATCCATGACCTCGACCTCAGCGGAAACCGAGTGCATTACGGCACCGCTGGCGCCGCCGTGCATTTGGTTGATATCGACAGCGGCGATTACCGCGAAAGCACGTTGCAGGATCTCTATGACGCGGCGCGGATTGCCGATACGCTGGACAACATCCATTTCCTGCAACGGCCAATGGTCGCCCGTGACATCGAAGACCCGAGGGAAATGGACCTCAACACGCTTTACGCTTGCATCTCAGGTACGAAAAAACACGTCGGAACAAGTATTTCCGAGGCAGACTTCGTGCAAGACGCGATCGAGATTCTGCACATGGCCGCCGGTGGCGAAGCGGCGTGGCGCGCCCGCCCCTTCGCCTCGCTGTCGTGCTGCTTCGTCGTCCCGCCGATGAAATTCGCCACCGAAAGCTGCCAGGTGATGGAGGCCTGCATTCGCGGCGGCATGCCCATCTTGCTGCTCTCGGCCGGTCAGGCCGGTGCCACGGCCCCCGCCTCGATTGCCGGGGCCATCCTGCAAGCGGTGGCCGAATGCCTGGCTGGGCTGGTGTATGTTCACAGCCTGGCCCCCGGTCACCCGGCGATTTTCGGCACCTGGCCCTTCGTATCCGACCTGCGCACAGGCGCGATGTCGGGCGGCTCTGGCGAACAGGCGCTGCTGACTTCAGGCTGCGCCCAGATGCATCAGTTCTACGGCCTGCCGGGCGGCGCAGCGGCCGGCATCGCCGATGCTAAACTGCCTGATATGCAGGCGGGCTGGGAACAGATGTGTTCCAACGTCATGGCCGGGCTTTCTGGGCTCAACATGGTTTACGAGGCCGCGGGCATGCACGCATCTCTGCTGGGCTTTTGCCACGAAAGCCTGATCCTTGGCGACGACATCATCGGCCAAGCGCTGCGTTGCGTCCGCGGAATCGAGGTTGGCGAAGACGATCTGAGTCTTGATGTGATGCGCGCCACCTGTCTGGGCGGTCCCGGCCATTATCTGGGCGCCGGGGACACTTTGGGACGGATGCAACGCGACTATGCCTACCCGGCGCTCGCCGACCGTTCCAGTCCCAAGGAATGGGCGGAAAAAGGCCGTCCGGACCTTTTGGCCAACGCCAAGGCCCGCAAAGAGGCAATCCTTGCCACGCCGGCCCGCGCCCGGCTGGATCCGATCACCGCTCAGGCGATCCGCGAAAGGTTCCCGATCCACCTGCCATAAGCCTCTTACGGTTCTTGTGCTTTTCAAATACCTCGGGGGTGAATTGCCCCTGCGGGGCAAGAAGGGGGCAGCGCCCCCTGCCCGGTTTTTCGCAACGAAACCGCCTCCCATCGGTGCGCGCCTGCACAGAGCGCGCCGGCACAGAAAGGACCGACATGCCCTGGCTCACCCTCACCTTCGCGATCCTGGCCGAAACCATCGGCACCACCGCGCTTCAGGCCAGCCAACAGTTCACCCGACCGCTCCCGTCTCTGATCGTCGTCATCTCCTACGCCATCGCCTTCTACCTGCTGGCACTTGCGCTCAAGTCCATCCCGGTGGGCATCGCCTATGCCATCTGGTCGGGACTCGGAATTGTCTTTATCGCGCTGATCGGGTTTGTGGCCTTCAACCAACGGCTGGATCTGCCCGCGCTTCTGGGAATGGGGCTGATCCTTGCCGGAATCGTTGTGATCAACCTCTTTTCCCAGGCCGCGACGCATTAGCACTGGCCATTTGCTCGTCTACAGGCTAACCCGCCCGCAACTTCCCCAATGTGCAGGCGCAAGACATGGACCTTCGCAATATCGCGATCATTGCTCACGTTGACCACGGCAAAACCACGCTGGTCGACGAGCTTCTCAAACAATCCGGCGCGTTCCGCGAAAACCAGGCCGTGGCCGAACGGGCGATGGACAGCAATGACCTCGAACGCGAACGCGGGATCACCATTTTCGCCAAGCCGACCTCGGTCGAATGGAAAGGCACGCGGATCAACATCGTTGATACCCCCGGCCACGCCGATTTCGGCGGCGAGGTGGAGCGGATCCTGAGCATGGTCGACGGCGTGGTCCTGCTGGTCGATGCCGCCGAAGGCCCGATGCCGCAGACCAAGTTCGTGACCTCAAAAGCGCTGAAGCTGGGGCTGCGCCCGATCGTGGTGCTGAACAAGGTCGACAAGCCCGACGCCGAACCCGACCGCGCGCTGGACGAATGTTTTGACCTGTTCGCCAGCCTCGACGCGAACGAGGACCAGCTGGATTTCCCGCACATGTACGCCTCGGGCCGGAACGGCTGGTGCGATGCCGATCTCGACGGTCCGCGCAAGAACCTTGATGCGCTGTTCAACCTGATCGTGAACCATGTGCCGAAACCGCGGCAGCTGGCCCACCAGGACGAGGATTTCTCGATGCTGGCCACCACGCTGGGCGCCGACCCCTTCGTCGGGCGCTTGCTGACCGGCCGTGTCGAGACCGGCAAGCTCAAGGTCGGGGCGACCGTGCAGGCGCTGTCCCGCGTCGGCCAGAAGATCGAACAGTTCCGCGTGACCCGCATTCAGGCCTTCCGCGGCCTGTCCCAGCAGGACATCGAAGAAGCGATCGCAGGGGACATCGTATCGATTGCCGGCATGTCCAAGGCCACCGTGGCGGACACAATCTGTGCGCTGGCCATCGATACGCCGCTGGACGCCCAGCCCATCGACCCGCCGACGATCACCGTCACCTTCGGCATCAACGACAGCCCGCTGGCAGGCCGTGATGGCAAGAAGGTGCAAAGCCGTGTCATTCGTGAACGCTTGATGAAAGAGGCGGAATCGAACGTTGCCATCAAGGTCAAGGACACCCCCGGCGGCGAAGCCTTCGAAGTGTCGGGCCGCGGCGAACTTCAGATGGGCGTGCTGATCGAAAACATGCGCCGGGAAGGGTTCGAACTGTCGATTTCGCGCCCGCAGGTGATCATGCGAGAAGACGAGGGTCAGTTGATGGAGCCGGTCGAAGAAGCCACGATTGACGTGGACGACGACTATTCCGGCGCGGTGATCGAAAAACTGACCGGTGCCCGCAAGGGCGAACTGGTCGAAATGCGCCCCGCCGGTGCCGGCAAGACCCGGATCATCGCCCATGTGCCGTCGCGCGGGTTGATCGGCTATCACGGCGAATTCCTGACCGACACCCGGGGCACCGGCGTTCTGAACCGCGTGTTCCACGGCTGGACCAAGCACAAAGGCCCGATCCCGGGCCGTCGTGCCGGGGTTCTGATCTCGATGGAAAACGGCGAAGCCGTGGCCTATGCGCTGTGGAACCTGGAAGAGCGCGGCAAGATGTTCGTCGAGCCGCAGGACAAGATCTATACCGGTATGATCATCGGCGAACACTCGCGCGAAAACGACCTGGAAGTGAACCCGCTGAAGGGCAAGAAGCTGACCAACGTCCGCGCCTCGGGCACCGACGAAGCGGTTCGTCTGACGCCGATCACCCGGATGACGCTGGAACAGGCCATCGCCTATATCAACGACGACGAACTGGTCGAGGTTACGCCAAACGTCGTGCGTCTGCGCAAGCGGTATCTTGATCCGCACGAACGCAAGCGGATGTCCCGACAGCCCTGAAGGACCGAGGCACCCTGCCCCGGATCCCCGAAAACCCAAAGCGCCGTCGTCGCTGACGGCGCTTTTTTAGTTAACAGCCTGCAGACAAAGCGAAGCCCGGCCCCGCAAGATGCAGCGCCGGGGCGATATCCCGATGCGGACGGCCTGGATCAGTTGCAGGGGATCTGTTGCATCAGCAGGTATTCATCGGCAACTTTTTCGCGGTCTTCGCGATAGATCGCCGGGTATTCCACCAGCTCGATCCGGCCGTTGCGCTTAAGATACTTGCGTTCCGCCGCCTTGATCAGAACCTTGCTGACCTTGTATTTCGCCGGAACCTTGACCTGCTTGTAGCAGGCGATCAGCCGCTCGTGCCGCTCAACCGTCTGGGCCATGCCGGGCCCGGCCAAAGCCAGCAACACCATGCCCGATACCAATACCTTCCGCATCTTCTTCTCCGATCCATGCGTTCAGGTCCTCAGGATCGTTGACAATTCCGGCACAATTGCGGTGAAGCTGTGATGATCGTCGGGATTTCGCCCTGCAAGGATCAGCGCGGTGCGCCCGGACACAAAAAAGGCGCGGGAACCCGTCCCGCACCTTTTCTTGGCAGCTTGGCGTTGGCCCTGCTTACTTGCAGGCAGCCTTGCGGGCGATGTAGTGGCCCGGCGAAACCTGGTGCTCGCTTTCTTTGTACACGGCCGGATACCAGACTTTCACCATCTGGCCGTCCTTCCACTCCCACTCGGTGTGGGACGCCATGATCAGTTCCTTGGATTTCTTGTATTGTGCCGGCACCCAGATCTTGTCGTAGCAGGCCACCACTTTGCCTTCCCAGGCAAAGGCAGGGGCGGCAAGCGCAGACATGGCCACAACGGCGCCGACGAGCAAAGTTTTCATGATATTTCTCCCAGTCAAATTGCAGGTGATAAAAGTTTAGCCAAGAAATTCAAATTTGGGCGACAGGGATTCCTGACTTGTGCAGGTAAAACGCCTGAAAAAACACGAATTTACACGTTCAGGGGGAAATCTGTGGTCTCAATGCCATAGTATGGCCATATTTAGTGGTGTGCCGAGTTCGGGCAACTGTTTCGCAAGTCTCAACAAAACCGATCGCTAGCGAATTTGTTCCAGAATTAGAAACAGCCATTAACCAAGCTGCACGAATCGCTTTGCAAACGAAATGAAAAAATGTCGTGGCAGCGAAAGCTTGCCACGACACCTGATTCTGTTCGGCGGGAAGCTGCCGTCAGTCGTTCAGCTCGACAATCACCAGATCGCGTTCGCTTGCGCCACGGGCGAAATCCAGTGCCGCCTGGTATTCTGCACTGTGATAGCAAGCTTCGGCGGCTTCGACACTGGGAAAGCGCGCGACGACATTGCGCGGACGATCATTGCCTTCAAGCTGCACATAGCGCCCGCCGCGGGCGATGAATTCACCGCCGTGCAGGGCAATCGCGGGCCCCGCAAGTTCGGCATATTTGCCATAGGCCTCGGCGTTGGTCACGTTCACATGGGCAATCCACAGGGCAGAGGGCATCTGTCAGGCTCCTTCGATCAAGGTTTTCACCGCGGCAATCGCCGCATCCGCATTGTCGGCCGACGCGGCACCACCTTGCGCCATGTCCGGGCGGCCACCGCCCCCCTTGCCGCCAAGTTCGGTCACTGCGGCCTTGACCAGATCCGGGGCCTTGACCTTGTCGGTCAGATCCGCGGTCACGCCGGCGGCCACCGCCGCCTTGCCGCCGGTATCGGCGATCAGCAGCACGATGCCCGAGCCAAGCCGCGACTTGTGTTCGTCGATCAGCGCCGGCAGGTCTTTGCCACTGACACCCGACAGCACCTGCGCGGTGAACTTGATGCCTGCCACCTCTTCGGCTGCCGGCGCGCCCTGCCCTGCACCACCAGCCATGGCCAGTTCGCGACGCAGCTGGGCCACTTCGTTCTCCAGCTTCTTTCGCTCGTCCAGCAGCGCCTGAACACGGGCCGGCACCTCTGCCGCCTGCGCCTTCAATGCAAGAGCCGCCTGGGCCAGCGTCTGATCCTGACGCGACAGATAGGCAAACGCCTCTGCTCCGGTCAGTGCTTCGATCCGGCGGACACCCGCGCTGCTTGCGCTGTCACCCAGTGTCACGAACACGCCGATGTCGCCGGTCTGGCGCACATGGGTGCCACCACACAGTTCGATCGAATAGGTATTGCCGTCATTGCCCTTGCCAGAGCCGGTCTGAACCCCCATCGAAACGACACGCACCTCATCGCCGTATTTTTCACCGAACAGGGCCTGCGCCCCGATCTCCCGGGCGTCGTCCGGTGTCATGATCCGGGTTTCGACTGACGCATTCTGACGGATATAGCCGTTCACCTCGGCCTCGACCTGCCGAAGTTCCTCGGCGCTCAGGGCCTTGGCATGGCTGAAGTCAAACCGCAGACGATCCTGAGCATTGAGCGAGCCTCGCTGCGCGACATGATCGCCAAGCGCGCGACGCAACGCTTCGTGCAGCAAATGCGTAGCCGAATGGTTTGCACGGATCGCCGAGCGGCGAACGTGATCGACCTCCAGGGCCAACGCCTCGCCCTTGGCAAAGCAGCCATTCTTGATCGTCACGTTGTGCGCGATGATCTTGCCGCCCGCCATGCGCTGTGTATCGGTCACCTCGGCGATATTATCTTCGTTTTCCAAGCGGCGCAGCCATCCGGTGTCTCCCACCTGGCCACCGGATTCGCCGTAAAACGGCGTCTGGTTCACCACGATCCAGCCGCTGTCACCTGCGTCCAGCGCCTCGACCGGGGCACCGTCCTTGACCAGCGCAACGATCTGGCCTTCGGCGACCTCTGTGTCATACCCTAGGAATTCGCTTGCGCCATGGGCCTCGGCCAGATCGAACCAGACGGTCGCATCCGCCGCTTCGCCCGAGCCGGCCCAGGCAGCACGCGCCTTGGCTTTCTGTTCGGCCATCGCCGCATCAAAGCCTTCGGTATCGACACTGCGCCCCTTTTCACGCAGAGCATCCTGCGTCAGGTCCAGCGGAAACCCATAGGTGTCATACAGCTTGAAAGCCGCCTCGCCCGGCAGCGGCGCGTCCTCGGCCAGGTCGGCCAGTTCGTCGTCCAGCAATTTCAGCCCCCGATCCAGGGTCTGTTTGAACCGGGTTTCTTCCAGTTTCAGTGTCTCTTGGATCAGCGCCTGTGCCCGGCCCAACTCGCCGTAATGGCCGCCCATCACCCGAACCAGCGCCGGCACCAGTTTGTGCATGACCGGGTCCTTGGCGCCCAGCAGATGCGCATGGCGCATGGCGCGGCGCATGATCCGGCGCAGCACATAGCCGCGGCCTTCGTTCGATGGCATCACCCCATCGGCAATCAGGAAAGAGGTCGAGCGCAGGTGGTCCGCGATCACCCGGTGATGCACATTGCCCGGACCGTCTGGCGCGCCATCGGTCACATCCGCCGAGGCTTCGATCAGCGCGCGCATCAGGTCGGTGTCATAGTTGTCGTGCTTGCCCTGCAGCAGCGCGCCGATCCGTTCCAACCCCATGCCGGTGTCGATCGACTGCATGTCGAGTGCCCGCATCGAGCCGTCTTCGAACTGCTCGTTCTGCATGAAAACCACGTTCCAGATCTCGATGAACCGGTCGCCGTCCTCCTCGGCCGAGCCCGGCGGGCCGCCCCAGATGTGGTCGCCGTGGTCATAGAAAACCTCGGTACATGGGCCGCAGGGGCCTGTCGGGCCCATCTGCCAGAAGTTGTCAGAAGTGGCGATACGGATGATCCGGTCTTCGGGCACACCGACCTTCTTCCAGATCTCGAACGCCTCGTCATCGGTGTGATAGACGGTGGTCAGCAGCCGCGATTTGTCGATGCCGAACCCGTCGGTCAGAAGTTCCCAAGCATAGGGGATTGCTTCGGTTTTGAAATAGTCACCAAAGCTGAAATTCCCCAGCATTTCAAAGAACGTGTGGTGGCGCGCGGTATAGCCCACATTGTCCAGATCGTTGTGCTTGCCACCGGCCCGCACGCATTTCTGCGATGTGGTCGCACGGCTGTAGTCCCGCTTTTCAACGCCGGTGAACAGGTTCTTGAACTGCACCATGCCAGAGTTGGTGAACATCAGCGTCGGGTCGTTGCGCGGCACCAGCGGCGACGACGCCACGACCTGGTGGCCCTGCTTTTCAAAGTAGCTCAGGAAGGTGGAGCGGATATCGTTTAGGCTGGCCATCTCTTGCGTCGCTTTCCCGGATCGAACTGGTTGCGCCCATGTAAAGCCGGGGGCGCGCGGTGTCCACTGTTCGCAAGCCAAACCGCGCCGGGAAAGCAACAAATCCTGACCCAGCCACTGGTTCCGGTGCGCGCTGCGCTGCCGCCATGTGCGACCGGTACCGAAGAAAAAGGCGCCGGAGTGCGGCGCCTTCCGGGTCCTTGTTTTTCTGGCCTCAGCCTTCCATCACGTCGTCATCGCTGCCCGTCATGTCGAATTCCAACCCGTGCGCGGCGCGGATCTTGTCTTCGATCTCCAGCGCGATGCCGGTGTTTTCCCGCAGGTAATTCTTGGCGTTTTCCCGGCCCTGCCCGATGCGTTCATCGCCGTAGGAATACCAGGCCCCCGATTTTTCGACCACGCCTGCCTTGACGCCCAGGTCCAGCAATTCGCCCGTCTTGGAAATACCTTCGCCATACATGATGTCGAATTCGACCTGTTTGAACGGCGGTGCCACCTTGTTCTTGACGACTTTGACGCGGGTCTGGTTACCCACCACCTCGTCGCGGTCCTTGATCGTGCCGATACGACGGATATCCAGGCGCACGGAGCTGTAGAATTTCAGCGCGTTGCCACCAGTGGTGGTTTCCGGGCTGCCGAACATCACGCCGATTTTCATCCGAATCTGGTTGATGAAAACCACCATACAGTTGCTGCGTGAAATCGACCCGGTCAGCTTGCGCATGGCCTGGCTCATCAGGCGGGCCTGCACGCCGACATTGCTGTCGCCCATGTCACCTTCGAGCTCCGATTTCGGCGTCAGCGCTGCGACCGAATCGACCACGACCATGCTGACCGCGCCCGAGCGTACAAGCGTGTCGACGATTTCCAGCGCCTGTTCGCCGGTATCGGGTTGGCTGATCAGTAGTTCGTTCAGGTCGACACCCAGTTTCCTGGCATAGATCGGGTCCAGCGCATGTTCGGCATCGACAAAGGCACAAACGCCGCCTTTTTTCTGCTCTTCCGCGACGCAATGCAGCGTCAGCGTCGTTTTGCCGGAACTCTCCGGGCCGTAGATTTCGATGATCCGCCCTTTCGGCAGGCCACCGATCCCCAACGCGATATCCAATCCAAGCGAACCGGTCGATGTCGCCTCGATATCCTTGATCGGGTTGTCCCCGCCAAGTTTCATGATCGAACCCTTGCCGAATTGCCGTTCGATCTGCGCGAGCGCCGAATCGAGTGCTTTCTGCTTGTCCGCGTTGCGCTTGCTGTCCATCGATAAAAGATCTGCCGCTGCCATTGTTTCGATCCTTATTCCACACCCTATGCCGGGCGGCAATCGCTGCTTTTGTTCACGTCCTGTTCCGCATCAATGCGCACAAAAGTGGAACATATCAAGTAAAATCTTCACATCCCCAGGATTCCCCGCCACGGTTAACGGCAGGTTACCAAGAGCAGGAATCTCGCGGACGATGTTGATTTTCTGGAAAGAACGGCTGGTGATCCTCGCGGTTCCCAAGACTGGAACCTCCGCCTATGCCCGTGCGCTTGGGCCACGTGCCGACATCGTGGTGCGCGAACCGCCGGAACTGAAGCACGCGCCGCTGCGCCGCTATAACCGGTTCTTTCATCCGATGTTGGACAAGATGGGCGCGGGCCCCGTGGATATCATGGCGGTGGTCCGTCATCCGGTCGACTGGCTGGGAAGCTGGTATCGCTATCGGCAGCGTCCGTTTCTGGCGGGGAAGGACACGTCGACCGCGGGGCTGAGCTTTGATGCCTTTGTCGCTGACTATTGCCGGGGCGATCAACCCGCACATGCGCATGTCGGCAGCCAGTCCAGGTTCCTGGCACCCAAGCCCGATGGCGTGACCGTGACGCATCTGTTCCAGTACGAAGACCAGCCGCGCATTCTGTCCTTTCTCGTGCAGCGCCTTGGCCATGCCATTGACCTTGAACAAGAAAATGTCTCTCCGGCGGCCAGCTTGACACTGTCACAAGAGCTTGAGGACCGGCTGCGCCGCAAGTACGCCGCGGATTTCGACCTGTGGGAGCAAGCGGGCGCTACGCCACCTGAGCGCTGACGGTATCGGTCAGTTCGCTCAATGAAAACGGCTTGGGCAGGAACACCGCCCCGGGCACCACGTCTTCGCCGCGTTCAAAGACATCCTCGGCATAGCCCGACATGAACACCACGCGCACATCGGGCCGTGCCTCAAGCGCCTTGCGCACCCAGGCTGGCCCGTTCAACCCCGGCATGATCACGTCGCTGACGATAACGTCCACAACAAGGCCAGGGTCTTCCAGCGCCGACAACGCCTGTTCGCCACTTGCCGCTTCGATCACGGTGAAACCGCGCAAGCGCAAGGCGCGCGAGGCAAAAGCCCGGACCGGTGCTTCGTCCTCTGCCAGCAACACGACCCCGCCGCCGGGCCGGATGACCCGGGGCCGTTGGGGTGTTTCGACGGGCGGCGGCAACGCGACTGTTTTCGCGGCGTGCTGGGCGCGGAACATCAAGGTGAAGGTGCTGCCGCTGCCCGGAACGCTGTCAACGAACAGGAAGCCACCGGTTTGCTTGACGATCCCGTACACCGTCGACAAGCCCAACCCGGTGCCTTCGCCCGTGCGTTTGGTCGTGAAGAACGGTTCGAACACTTTTTCCAGACGGTCCGCCGGGATGCCAACGCCCTGATCGGTCACCGTCACCCGCACATAGTCGCCCGGCGGCACCGTCACACGGTCGCGGCGCCAGGCCTCGTCCAGCGTCAGGCATTCGGTGCGTACGGTGATTTCCCCGCCGCCCGGCATGGCGTCGCGGGCGTTGACGACAAGGTTCATCATTACCTGTTCCAATTGCCGCTTGTCGGCACGGATCTGCGACAACCCTGGATCGTGGTTCAGCGTCAACTTGATCTTTTCACCCACCAACCGGTTCAGCAGATGGGTCAGATCGGACAGCGTCGTGCGCAGGTCGAGCAACTCCGGATGCAGGTTCTGCTTGCGCGAAAACGCCAGCAGTTGGCTCACCAGCGCGGCCGCGCGGTTGGCGTTCTGGTTGATCTGGATAAGATCGGCATAGTCCGGATCGCCGCTGTCATGCCGCAAGAGCAACAGATCACAATGCCCTGAAATTGCGGTCAGAAGATTGTTGAAATCATGTGCTATGCCGCCCGCAAGCTGGCCGATCGCCTGCATCTTCTGGCTTTGCACGAACTGCGCTTCGAGCGATTTCAGCTCGGTCGCGTCGGTCAGAACCGCGACAAGTTGCGGGCCGTCGTCGGTGCGTATGCCCATGGTCGTGACCTGCACGAAGGTGTCTTCGTCCAGGCGCCCGACGCGCAGGAAATCCGAATGCCGCCCGGCACCGTCGGCGGCGACCTGTTCCAGCCAATCGTCGAAGGGACGGCCCAGCCCTTCCATGTAGGCCGACAGTGGCTGGCCCTCCATCGACTCGGTGGCCAGCAACTGACGTGCTTCGGCATTGGCCGACAGGATCGCACCGTCTGGCGACAACGTCAGGATCGGTACAGGCAGGCCGTTGAAGCCGGAAAGAACCGGCGCCGCCACCGGCTCGGGCGGCCTGGCCGGCAGCAGCACCATTTCCATCCGGCCAGCACCACCGTCCACCATGGCCACGCGAAAGCGGCGCGGGCCATCGGCGGTTTCAATGACACGGTCCTGGCCATCGGCAAACGGGTGTTCGCCTGCAATTTCCGTCAGCGACCGCAGCCGGTGCCCAATCACCTGCCGTGCCTGCGCATTCATATACAGCACCGCGCCGTGCCGCCCGATCATGAAGGTTGGTGCTGACAGTTCAGGGGTTGCAGCAGACGGTTCCGACTCCGGCTGATCCAGGCGCCACAACAGCCTGTGTGACCCGATCCGATGCAGCGAGATCCGTCCGGTCCCACCGGACAGAACAACCGCTTCTTCCGCGCGGCGTCCTTCCTCCAGCCGACGTCGCAAACGCAACACCAGCGCCCCGGGGTCGGCGATGACCAGGCCAAGCCCCCGGGTCAATCCATACCCCGGCCTCAGGTCAAGCTCTGCCGCGGCTGCACCGTTGACGGCCAACACCGCCCCATCCAAATCCGTCAATACCGCCACGGACCGGTCGGCGGTCATGAATTCCGTCACCGTGCGCAGCGCAGGTCCATCCCGGAACCTGCGCAGCAGAAAAACAAGGCCACGCAGCAACAAAAGCGCAAGCAAGGTCGCCGCTCCGGACGCCAGCAACACGGTTTGCGCCCCGGGATCGGCCACGAACGCCAGCGCCGCGATTGCCGTGGCGAGCGCCAGTATCCACCGATTGCCGGGGCGTTGCCCGCGCAGGGCTGAAAAATCGGCTTGGGTCGTCTGATCGGTCACGGTGGCCGCCTTCGCTCGCTGTCTTGCGGCAGATTGGTCCGGTGAATCCAAACAGAAGATTAACCGAAACAAAAAATCAACCCAAAGGAGAGTGAATTTTACCGACGGGTCAGCACGGCCAGATAGAAACCATCCCCCCAGTCGCCGGGCAACAACGTGGTTTCACGGCTCACCTGCCATTCCGGCGCGGTGCCCAGGAAACGTTCAGTCGCGCCCCGGTTTTCGGCCGTCAGCACAGAACAGGTGGCATAGGCCAACGCACCGCCGGGCGCGACCCGCCGTGCGGCGTCGGTCAGGATCGACAGTTGCACCGCCAGCAGGTCGTCCAGCGCAGCACGCGTCAGCCGCCACTTGCCTTCAGGCGCGCGGCGCCAGGTACCACTCCCCGAACACGGGGCGTCGCACAGAATCAAGTCATAGGGCCCTTCCGGCTGCGCCAGAACCGTCACCTCTGCCCCCGCGCGCGCGGCCCGGGCGGGCAGGTCCGCCATGCGGTGCGTGTCCACGTCCCAGGCCGCGACCGGGCCATTCACCGCCGCGGCAAGCCCCAGCGTTTTTCCGCCACCGCCCGCGCAATAGTCCAGCACCCGTGACCCCGGTGCCAGCGGTAGACCGGCAACGATCGCCTGGCTTGCCGCGTCCTGCAATTCGACCAACCCATCGCGGTAGGCCGCAGACTGCGCAACTTTCCGGGCGTTCTGGTCAACGCGCAGAGCCCCAGGCAGATCCGGGTGCGGCGTACAGGCGATCCCCTCCGCCGCGAGACTCGCAAGCGCCTGATCGGGCGTGGTTTTCAACGCATTGACCCGCAAAAATACTGGTGCCCTGCGGCGCATGGTCTCGCAATATGTTGGAAACATCTCGGCAAGGCTTTGCTGCAAATCCGGTACCAGCCATTCAGGCAGGTCCGCAGGCAACCCGTGTACCGCCATTGCCAGCCGTCCGCGTTCCGGTTCGGTCAGGGGGGCCGGGGCATGGCCCGCGCCGGTAAAGACCTCGTCGGGGGGGGTATCCGACATCCGCAAGAGCCCCAGCACCAGCGCCCGCCCGTCCGTGCCGCCGCCAAGCACGGCACAGCTTTGCCGCGCGCGCAGCACCGCGAACACGATATCGCGCACCGCCGCCCGATCCTTGGAGCCGGCATAACGCGCGCCCCGCGCCCAGCGGGTCAACGCCTGTTCCGCGGCCTGCCCACCCGCAATCTGGTCAAGAATGTCGATTGCGGCCTGGTGACGGGCGGCTGGGGTCATGGCGGGTCTCCTTTGTCATGTCCCTTGCACCGCGCGACGTCGCTGCGCAACCCGGCTCAGACCGCGCGGGTCGCCGCCACAGCGCGTTTCCATCCGGCATAGCGCTGCTCTCGTGCCGTCTCGCTCATCGTCGGAGTGAACGCGCGGTCCAGGGCCCAGCTGTCCCCGAAGCTATCGGGACCGGGATAAAGACAGGCGCGATACCCCGCCAGCCAGGCCGCCCCCAGCGCAGTCGTCTCCAGCACCTTGGGACGGTCAACCTGTGCCCCCAGGATGTCGCTCAGGAATTGCATCGCGTAATCGCTCGCACTCATCCCGCCATCGACACGCAGCGTCGCCTGTCCGTCACCGGTCCAGTCGGCGCGCATCGCTTCCCACAGGTCGCGGGTCTGGTAGCCGACGCTTTCCAGCGCAGCGCGCGCCATCTCGGCCGGGCCGGTGTTGCGGGTCAGGCCAAAGACTGCCCCGCGGCACTCTGCATCCCAATAAGGGGCGCCCAGCCCGGTAAAGGCCGGCACCAGCACCACGTCCTGCCCGGGGTCAGCCGCCTGTGCCATCGCCTGGGTTTCGGGCGCCGCGCCAATGATCTTCAGCCCGTCGCGCAGCCATTGCACCACGGCGCCGGCGACAAAGATCGACCCTTCCAGCGCATAGGTCACCCGCCCGTCCAGCTGGTAGGCGATGGTCGTCAGCAAACGGTTCTGCGAGCTGACCGGAAAGGTGCCGGTGTTCAACAGGGCGAAACACCCGGTACCATAGGTTGATTTCATCATGCCCGGCGCGAAACAGCCCTGCCCCAGCGTTGCCGCCTGCTGATCGCCCGCCACCCCCAGGATCGGGATGCGCCCTCCCAACAGGGTGGTTTCGCCAAAATCCGCCGCGCAATCACGGACCTCGGGCAGAAGTGACATCGGCACCCCCAGCAGATCGCACATCGTCCGGGACCAGCGCCCGCGCCGGATATCGTACAGCATGGTGCGCGCGGCGTTGGTGGCATCGGTCAGATGGGACGCGCCGCCGGTCAGGTTCCAGATCAACCAGGTGTCGACCGTACCAAAGGCCAGTTCCCCGGCCTCGGCCCGCGTCCGCGCGCCCGGAACGGTGTCCAGCAGCCAGCGCAGCTTGGTGCCGGAAAAATACGGATCCAGCAGCAGACCTGTACGTTCCGTCACCATCGCCTCGTGGCCTTCGGCCTTCAGCGCCTGGCACAAATCAGAGGTGCGCCGGTCCTGCCAGACGATGGCGTTGTGCAACGGCTCGCCCGTCGCCCGGTCCCACAGCAGCGTCGTTTCACGCTGGTTGGTGATGCCGATCCCGGCAACCTGCCCCGGTGCCACCCCGGCCTGCTCCAGCGCCGCCTTGCAGACCCGCAAAACGCTCTGCCAAAGGTCTGCGGGATCGTGTTCGACCCATCCACTTGCAGGATAGTACTGGGCAAATTCCTCTTGCGCGCTGGCAACCGGTGTTAACGACGCGTCAAATACGATCGCCCGGCTCGACGTCGTGCCCTGGTCAATTGCAAGTACAAAACTCATCGCGTCCCCTCCCTCTCGCTGTCAAAGACAAACCGATCCCTCAAGAAAGGTCAAACCTCCAGCCTGCCAGAGCCCGGTGGCGTGTCTTTTGCTTCAGAAATATCCCGAGAGTGTGAGAGCAGAGTTCCCACATGCGCCTTTGCCCCGCAAAGGCGCATCGGTCGGATCAGGCACAGCCCGATTCGACCCCATATTCGTCGATCTCAGCGCCGCCCCATCTTGGCGCAGTCCCGAAACACAGCTTACCCGATCCGGTAGTTCGGGCTCTCGCGTGTGATCTGCACGTCGTGCACATGGCTTTCGGTCAGCCCGGCACCGGTGATCTTCACGAACTGGCAGTTCCTCCGCATCTCGTCCACCGTGGCACAGCCGGTATAGCCCATAGCGGCGCGCAGCCCGCCCACCAGTTGATGAATCACCGCGCCCGCCGGCCCCTTGTAGGGCACCTGCCCCTCGATTCCCTCGGGCACCAGCTTGTCGCTGGCGGCATCCTTCTGGAAATACCGGTCGGCCGATCCGCGCGCCATCGCGCCCAGCGACCCCATCCCGCGATAGGATTTGAACGACCGGCCCTGGTACAGGATCACCTCGCCCGGTGCCTCATCGGTTCCGGCGATCATGCTGCCGACCATGGCACAGGATGCCCCAGCGGCAATGGCCTTGGCGAAGTCGCCCGAAAACTTGATGCCACCATCGGCAATCACCGGCACATCGCCCGAAGCCCCGGCACAATCCATGATCGCGGTCAGCTGTGGCACGCCCACGCCCGCCACCATCCGCGTGGTACAGATCGAGCCCGGCCCGATCCCCACCTTGACCGCGTCGGCCCCGGCGTCGATCAGCGCCCGCGCCGCCTCTGCGGTCGCGACGTTGCCCGCGATGATCTGCACCTCGTTCGACAGGGTCTTGGCGCGTTTCACGGCCTCCAGCACGCCGTCCGAGTGGCCATGCGCGGTATCGACCACGATGATATCGCATCCTGCATCGACCAGCGCCTCGCTGCGTTCAAACCCGGCGTCGCCAACGCTGGTCGCCGCCGCGACCCGCAGCCGCCCCAGTTTGTCCTTGCAGGCGGTCGGGTTCAGCACGGCTTGCTCGGTATCCTTCAGGGTCAGCAGGCCGGTCAGCTTGCCCCTGCCGTCATGCACCAGCAGCTTTTCGATCCGGCGCGCCCTCATCAGGCTCTTGGCCTCGTCCAGGTCGGCCGGTTCCGCCAGCATCGCCAGGTTGTCACAGGTCATCATCTCGCGCACCGGCATATCGTCGGACTGTGCGAACCGCATGTCCCGGTTGGTCAGGATGCCGACCACCAGCCCGCGGTCATCCACCACCGGGAAGCCGGTGAAGTTGTACCGCTCCACCAGCGCCTTGGCATCCGCCAGCGTCTGATCGGCGCGCAACGTCACCGGGTTATAGACGATGCCCGACTCGAAGCGTTTCACCCGCCGCACTTCGCGGGCCTGGTTTTCGATGTTCAGGTTCTTGTGAATGACCCCGATGCCGCCCGCCTGCGCCATGCAGATCGCCATCCGGCTTTCGGTGACCGTGTCCATTGCCGAACTCAACAACGGAATGTTCATCGAAATCGACCGTGTCACGCGGGTGCGCGTGTCCGCCGTGCTGGGCAGAACCGAGCTGGCCGCGGGAACGAGCAGAACATCGTCGAAGGTAAGCGCCTCGCGAATCTCCATGGGGGCATCCTTTCCAAGGGAGTCGTCGTTGGCGGCCCCCTATCTCATGGATCCGGTCCGGGGAAAACCCCCATTGCGCAGACGCGGCATTGCGCCCAAGCTGCGCCGAACCCGGCACGCACCGAAAGGAGACCGACAGCATGAGCGGACATGGATACGAACAGGGGCGCCTGAACCTGCCGTTCACCGGCATCTGCACCTTTGCAAAAGCACCGTATCAGCCCGACTGGGGCGCGATCGACGCCGACGCCGCCATCCTCGGCGCGCCGTTCGATGCAGGCACCCAGTGGCGGGCGGGGGCGCGGTTCGGCCCGCGCGGTGTGCGCGAAGCCAGCACGCTGTTTTCCTTCGGCCATGCCGGTGCCTACGACCACGAAGACGACGTGACCTACCTGCCGCAAAGCGTGAAACTGGCCGATATCGGCGATGCCGACATCATCCACACCGATACCGAGGCCAGCCATGCCAATATCGAGATCGGCGTGCGCTCGATCTTGGCCGCAGGCGCGCTGCCGGTGGTGATCGGCGGCGACCATTCGGTCAATATCCCCTGCATCCGCGCCTTCGACGACCAGGGCCCGATCCATATCCTGCAGATCGACGCCCATCTCGATTTCGTCGATGAACGCCACGGCGTGCGCCACGGCCACGGCAACCCGATGCGCCGCGCCGCGGAAAAGTCCTTTGTGACCGGTCTGACTCAGGTCGGTATCCGCAACGTCAGTTCCACCGCCCGCGAAGGCTATGCCAATGCCCGCGCCATGGGGTCCGACATCCTTTCGGTGCGTCAGGCCCGCGCGCTCGGCCCGCTGGCCACCGCCGCCCGCATCCCCGACGGCGCCAGGGTCTACATCACCATCGACATCGACGGCTTCTGCCCGTCGATCGCGCCGGGGACGGGCACGCCCAGCCATGGCGGCTTTCTTTACTACGAGGTCCTGGAACTGCTGCAATACGTCGCCCGCGAACACACCGTGGTCGGCATCGACCTGGTCGAGGTCGCCCCGGACTATGACCCCACCGGCACCACCTCGATCCTCGCGGCCCAGGTCCTGATGAACCTGCTGGGCTTTGTTTTTCATGCCCGCAGCCACTAAGCCTCCACTCTGCTGCAGGGCGCCGTCCCCTGTCTTCTTCTGGCCGGAAATATCCCGGGGGTGAATTTTCCCGGCACGGGAAAAGAGGGGGCAGCGCCCCCTCGCCCCCCGCCCGGTCCGCGCTCTGCCCGATCCCCGCAGCCTTCCGTGCCTTCACGCTCCCGTGACCCAACCGCTATACATGCTGCAACCGCAAACGACTCGCCGCTCCCGGAGACCTGCCATGCCCCTGCCCCTCAACGGTGTCACCGTCCTCGATCTGACCCATGTCCTTGCCGGCCCGTTCTGTTCCATGACGTTCGCGGATATGGGCGCGCGGGTGATCAAGGTCGAACGCCCCGGCGGCGGCGACGACACCCGCGCATTCCCGCCGTTCAAGGACGGCAAATCCGCCTATTTCGCCGCCATCAACCATGGCAAGAAATCCATCGCGCTCGACCTCAAGCTCGATGCCGACCGTGCGATTTTTGACCGATTGCTGGCGAAGTCCGATATCCTGCTGGAAAACTATCGCCCCGGGGTCATGGAACGGCTGGGCTATGGCTGGGACAGCCTGCATGCCCGTTTTCCCCGTCTGATCTATGGCGCCGTGTCCGGGTTCGGTCACACCGGACCGGATGCCAAGCGCCCGGCCTATGACATGGTTGTACAGGCCCGGGGCGGGGTGATGTCGATCACCGGCGAAAAGGACCGCGACCCGGTGCGCGTCGGCGCCTCGATCGGCGACATTGTTGCGGGCATGTTTCTGGCGCAGGGCGTTCTGACCGCACTCTATGACCGTGAACACACCGGCAAGGGCCACAAGATCGACGTCGCGATGCTGGACAGCCAACTGGCGATCCTCGAACACGCGGTGGCACTGACCACAGTGACCGGCAAGCCACCCGCTCCGTCGGGCGCGCGGCACCCGTCGATTACCCCGTTTGAAACCTTCCATGCCTCGGACGGGCTGTTCGTGATCGCGGCGGGCAATGACGTCTTGTTCGAGAAACTTTGCGTCGCGCTGCAACTGCCATTTGCCGAGGATGCCCGCTTTGCCACCAACCCGGCGCGCTGCGAAAACGCGCGTTTGCTGAAACGGCTGATCGAGGCGGTGACGCTGGAAAACACCCGCGCCTACTGGATTGCCAAGCTGACGGCCGCGGGCATTCCGACCGGCCCGATCCAGGATGTGGCGCAGGTGTTGAAAGACCCGCAGATTCTGGCGCGGAACATGGTTGTCGACGTGCTCGACCGCAACGGTCGGGCGGCGTACAAGGCCGCGGGCAACCCGATCAAGATGAGCGACGTACCGGATGCAACGACCCGTGCGCCGGCCCCCGATCTTGACGGCAACCGGGGCGAAATCCTGCGTTGGATCGATGAAGGCTGATCCCGACTTGGACCGGTCCGGTCTTTCCGCGCGTCCGGCGCAAGGCTGGTATGCCAAATCCGCAAGCCTTTGCCAAAACGGCGATCTTGGCAACCGGCCTTGGCAGGCGTAGGCATAGGATAAGATGACCCCCAAACGCCTGTTACTGACCGTCGCCATTCTTGCGCTCAGCAGCCTGTCCGGCCTGATCGCGCAATATCTGCATCTGCCAATGCCGTTCATGCTTGGCAGCCTGCTCAGCACCGGTCTGGTCATTTCGCTGGGCAAGAACGGCCCGTTTCGATCCTATACCTTCCCGATGCCGCTGCGCACCGGATTTGTGACACTGATCGGGGTGATGATCGGCACACAGGTCAACGCGGCCCTGTTGCAGCAGTTGGCCGGGTTGCCCCTGATGTTGCTGGCGCTGGCTCTGTTCGTGCTGTTCGCCCATGCCGGAAACGTGTTCATCTTTCACAAGATCGGCCGCCTCGACCGGCCAACGGCATTCTATGCCGGCACTCCGGGCGGGTTGATGGAAAGCATTGTCATGGGCGAGGCCGCAGGGGCCGATGTTCGCGTGGTGACCCTGCAACAATTCCTGCGGATCGTGATTGTCATCACGTTGGTGCCCACAGGTCTGTCGTTGTGGCTGGGAACACCCGTCGGCAGTGCCGCGGGACTTGCCCCAAGCGCGTCTGCCGGACACCAGTTCAGCGTGGTCTCGCTGGTGTTCATCTGCCTGGCAGGGGGCGCCGGGCTGGCCTTGGGCAAGCTTATCCACCTGCCCGCCGCGCAGCTGATCGGCCCGCTTCTGGTGTCGGCGGCGGTTTCGCTGACCGGATGGGTCGATTTGCACCTGCCGTTCTGGCTGATCGCGATGGCGCAGGTGGTGATCGGGACCGGCCTGGGTATGCGGTTTCGCGGGGTGACCGGGACGATGCTCAGACGCTCTGCGGGGCTGGCCACGGCCTCAGTCAGCTACATGCTGCTGCTGGGGTCGGCCCTGGCCTTCGGGCTCGAGGCGCTGATCGACATACCGTTCCTGCACCTTCTGATCAGCCTGTCGCCTGGCGGCGTAACGGAAATGTCGCTGATCGCGCTGTCGCTGGCGGCGAACCCCGCGCTTGTCAGCCTGAACCATGTTCTGCGGATCCTGATGACCGTTCTTGAAATGGGCGTGGCCGCGCGGTTCTTCGGACTGGCCCCGGCAAAGGTTCCCAACACCGCAAAAGGCTGAAAAATCAGCTCTCTGATGCCTTTTCTTCCAGGTCCAGCCACTCGTCTTCGGCCGCGGACAGCGCCTCTTGCCGCTCGGCCATCGCCTCGGTCGCCTTGCGAAACTTGACCGGCTCCCGGGTGAACAACTCCGGATCGGACAGGTAGTCCGTCAGCTTTGCGATCTCGGCCTCCAGCCGCTCGATCACGGCAGGTAACTCGTCCAGGCGGTGCTTTTCGGTAAAGCTCAACTTCGCCTTCTGAGGCTTCGCCTGTTGCTTTTGCTGCACCTCTTTAGGCGTTGGTTTCTTTATATTATCCTTGACGTCCAACTGGCTTTCCGCACGCAGCGCGCGATAGTCGGACCACCCCCCGGCATAGATCACGCCGCGACCGTCGCCTTCCATCGCGACGGTGGTCGTGGCCACCCGGTCCAGGAAGTCGCGGTCGTGGCTGATCAACAAAACGGTGCCGGGATAGTCGCCCAGCAGGTCCTGCAACAGGTCCAGCGTTTCGACATCCAGGTCATTGGTCGGTTCGTCCAGCACCAGCAGGTTGGATTCCCGCGCCATGATCCGCGCCAGCAACAGCCGCGCCTTTTCGCCCCCGGACAGCGACCGCACGGGGGCCCGCGCCTGTCGTTCGTCGAACAGGAAATCCTTCAGATAGGCGACCACGTGGCGCGGCTCTCCGCGAACCAGCACCTGGTCGGCCTTGCCAGAGACGCGCATGTCCTTGTCGCCGGTCAGCGAGTCCCACAGCGTCATGTCGGGGTCAAGCTGCGCCCGGGTCTGGTCGAACACCGCCGGAACAAGGTTGGTGCCCAGCGTGACAGTGCCCGAATCCGGTTCAAGTTCGCCCGTCAACATCTTGATCAGGGTGGTTTTTCCGACACCATTCGGCCCGACAAAGGCAATCCGGTCGCCGCGCATCACGGTCAGGTTGAAATCGCGCACGATGGTCTTGCCGTCAAAGGCCTTGGTCACGCCCTTGGCCTCGATCACCTTCTTGCCGGAGGTCGGGCCAGAGGCCAGTTCCATCGCCGCCGTGCCCTGGCGCCGGATCATCGACGCGCGTTCGCTGCGCAGGTCCCCCAGTGCACGCACTCGGCCCATGTTGCGCTTGCGCCGTGCGGAAATACCTTCGACGGCCCACCGCGCCTCGGCCTTGATCTTGCGATCCAGCTTGTGGCGGGCGCTGTCTTCCTCGTCCCAGGTTTTTTCGCGCCAGTCCTCGAAAGCGGCAAACCCCTTGTCCTGCCGCCGCACCTGACCGCGGTCGACCCAAAGCGTCGCGCGGGTCAGTTCGGTCAGGAACCGCCGGTCGTGGCTGATCAGGACATAGGCCTTGCGGGTGCTGCGCAGTTCGTCCTCAAGCCAGCCGATCGCCTCGATATCCAGGTGGTTCGTGGGTTCGTCCAGCAGCATCAGGTCCGGGTCCGACGCCATCAGCCGCGCCAGCGCCGCGCGTCGCCGTTCGCCGCCGCTGGCGGTCTCGACGGGCCGGGCCGGGTCGAATTTCAGCCCCTCGCCCGCGCGTTCGACGCGGTACATTTCGCCCGGTTCCAACCCCTGTGCCGCATAGTCGCCAAGCGTTGCGAAACCGCTCAGGTCCGGATCCTGTTCCATGTAGCCGACGGTGATGCCCGGCGGCACGGTGCGGCTGCCCTTGTCGGGTTCGACAAGGCCGGCCATGACCTTCATCAGGGTGGATTTTCCCGATCCGTTGCGCCCGACCAGTGCCACGCGGTCGCCCGGCTGGATGTTCAGCGACAGGGCGTCGAATACCGGGTTGCCGCCGAAGGTCAGGGAGATGTCAGAAAGTTGCAGAAGAGGTACCTGTGCCATGCCGCACCGCTAGGCGGCGGCGCGGGCGGCGTCAAGGGGCGCTACAATCCCGCGACCCATTCGGCAAGCCGCGCGACGGTGGCATCGGTCTGCCCCGGCGACAGGATATCACCGGCGATGACGTGACGATCATCGGCGTCGCCAACCCGCACCTGCAAGAGCGTGACCGGCCCGCCCCAGTTCGCCGCGACCGCCAGGGTTTCGGTGTGATCGACAACAGGATCCTCCGGGTCGAACAGGAACAGCGCGGGCACCGTGGCCCCGGCAGGATCCATCTGCCGCGCGGCACGCACGGATTGCGCCATCGGCAGCAGCGCGACCGTGGGATAGCTGGTGGTCCAGGATTGCAGCTGTTCGGGGGTCCGGGCTTCGAAACCGCGGGTCTTGCCGGCCACCAGCGGCCCCCACCAACGCACACCCGGCCAGGTCAGGATCTGTGCGGCGGGGTTCTTGACCTTGAAATTTGGTGAAATCATCGCGACCCCGGCAACGCGCTGCATCATCTCTGGATTTGCCGCGGCCAGCGCCGAAAGCGTTGCCCCGGTCGATGTCGACAGCACGATCACCCGGTCGCCGGTGGCGCGGCCGATCGCAAGTGCCTCGGCCACGTCCTGCATCCAGTCGTTGACCGTGGGCCCGGCCATCGCGTCACCGGTGCGGCCATGCCCCGCCAGCCGCGTAAAAAAGAGGTTGGCCCCAAGCTTTGCCGCAAGCCTGTCGGGCACCGGCCGGATTTCTGCCGAGCTGGCGGAAAAACCATGGATATAGACAAGGGAGATCGGGGTTTTCATCCCGGGCGCATTGGCCCAGATCATCTGCTTTTCCTGGCCGGGGCGGATATCGGCAAACCGCGCCTCGCGCCCGGCAAGGTAGGTGTCGACACCGCCTGACAGCAGTCCGTCGTCAAACCTTGCGTTCAGATCGACGGGTTCGCGCGGCGCAAACGCCCACATCGCCGCGATCCCGGCCAGCAAGATGATCAGGCCGCGCCCGATCCACGTCAAAACAGCACGCATGCCACTCTCCGCATTTGTCACGCATCAGCCTAGCCCGCCGTTGCGCCCGCACAAAGCATGACGTTGCAGCCGGTGACGCCGTCAGGCGGGCGAGACCTGATCAATCGCGGCTTCGATCAGGGCCAGGCTGGCGGGATCGGAAAAGCGGTGATCGACGCCTTTGACCAAGGTCATTTGCAGATCCGGGCTGTCGATATGATCGAACAGGCGCAGCAGCGTGTCCGTGCTGACGGCGGTGTCGGCGCTGCCCTGCAACAGGCGCACCGGGAAGGGCATGGGCAGCGGCGAACGCAGCACCAGGTGGCTGCGCCCGTCCTCGATCAAGCGTCGGGTGACGATATAGGGATCGCCGTAGTCCGACGGCAGGGCCACCTGCCCATCATTCAGGAGGGTGGCGCGCTGGCTTTCGTCGAAGCTGGCCCAGAACCCGTCTTCGGTAAAATCTGGCGCGGAGGCGATGCCGACAAACCCTGCGACACGACCAAGCCTCTGCGTCATCATCGACGCGATCCACCCACCCATCGACGACCCGACGAGGATCACAGGCCCATCGGTCAGGGCCTCGAGAACCGCCTGCGCATCGTCGGCCCAGTCGCCGATGCACCCTGCCTCGAATCGGCCGCCAGAGCGCCCGTGACCGGAATAGTCGAAGCGCAGGAAGGCGCGGCCCCGGCTCCGGGCCCAGGCTTCGAGGTGGACCGCCTTGGTGCCGTCCATGTCGGATTTGTACCCGGACAGAAAGACAACCGTCGGGCCGGTTCCGGGGGTTGCAACATAGGCCAAGCGACGGCCCTGCGGGCTGTCCAGAAAGGCGGGCTGGGTCATGGGCGATCCTTTTTCGCCCCAACATAACCGGCGCGGAGCGGATGCCAAGGGTCTGGGGGCTTTGCCCCCTCTGCCGCCTGCGCCGGCATTCACCCCCAGAGTATTTGCCGGAAAGATGAAAGGGGCGGTGTCAGACCGCGACGGCGCGCAGGGCGCGCTTGCGGGCGGGGGGAATCGCGCCGATTTCGACGCCGGTGAACACATGCAGCGTGTTCATGTCGCGGTCGACGACGGCGTGGTCGCTGACCCATCCCCCCATTGCCAGGTAGGTCCGCAACAACGGTGGCATCCCCGACAGCGCCTTTTTCGCGTCGGGCTTGCGGCGCAGCCGGGCCGCAAAGCGGAAGACGTCGGGCGCTTTCACCCGAGGCAACCAGCGCTTTGGTGCCAGATGACGGGCCTTCAGCATGGCGAAAGCATCGAGGTGGGCCTGGGCATCGGTGCCCGCGAAAGAGGCGCATCCGAACAGCAACTCGACGCCGTTGACATCGACATAGGTTGTCATCGCGCCCCAGGCGATGCGCAGGATGTCGGGATCCCTGCGACCGGGGGCGATGCAGAAACGGCCCAGTTCAACCATCGGCCCGGGAAAGGATTCGAGCGCGGAGAGTTCGTAATACTGCGCCGAATAGCTGCGCCCGATCTGTCCGCCCCCGTCCAGCGGCAGGAAGCGGAAACACGCGACCAAGTCGCCACTGGCGATCTCTTCGATCAGCATGTGGTCGCAGGCGGCATCGAAGCGGTCGGCATCGCGCCCCGCCACGCCGTGGAACGCCAGGTGGCGCAGCGCCTGGGCGCGGGCCAGGTCGTCTTCGTTGACCGCCAGGCGGCTGCGGAATTTAGGGGAACGATTGAGCATGTGGCCGGTCCTTTGCACTGGCGGCAGATCAACCATGTGAGCATGACCGACGTGTGACGCAAGCCCGCTCAGCCGTCGCCTCCCAGCAACTGGCCAGCGTTCAGGCCGCCGATGTTGCCAAAGAGCTTGCGGATGAAGCTGATGTCGCCATCACCCGACCGGGTGATCCGGCGTGCCAGCGGCACCACCTTTCCGTCTTGCAGGCCATAGGTTTCGATATTCTCGACCACGCCATTGTTGTCGAAGGTGATCGCCACCACGGTCCGGTCGACGACCTTCTGAGCCTGCCAGGCAAAGGTGCTCATGTCCGTGCGGATATAGTAATACCCGCTTTCGTTCAGCACGCCAGAAGTGCTGGGCACGCCAACCAGGTCTTCGACCGTGGCACGGGTGTCGACGCCGGGAACGATTTGTTGAAGGTCCTCTTCCGAAGGGACATAGCCATGGGTCCGTTCCAGCGGGGTACAGGCCGCACCGACCGCAAGGACCGCGCCCAGAACCGTCATCCGGACCGCCTTCGAAGAAATACCTGACATCCCGCCCCTCTTGCCTTGCACCGCATCGGCTTTTATCCCGCTTACAGAAGGAACGTCGTCCATTCAAGTCAGGGAAACCCAACGCTTTGACAAACAAGCACAGCTCTGCCCCTCGTAAGCTGCGAACCGCCGGCCTGTCACAGGGGCATCCGACGCCTTTCCTGCTGGCGCCCGAGCCGGAAGAGCGCAAATCCATCGCGCAGGATCTTGGGCTGGGCGCACTGCGCAAGCTGCGTTTCGACGGGGCGGTGCATCCCGAGGGCCACGATGGCTGGCGCTTGCAGGCCAAGCTGGGCGCAACGGTTGTGCAACCGTGCGTGGTGACGCTGGTGCCGGTGACAACGCGGATCGACGTGCCGGTGGTGCGGGTCTATTCGCGCGACGCCGACACCCCGGCCGAGGGCAGCGAGATCGAGATGCCCGAGGATGACACGCTGGAGCCGTTGACCGAGGTGATCGACCTTGGCGCGGTGATGATCGAGGCGCTGGCCCTGAACCTGCCGGATTTTCCGCGCGCCGACGGGGCAGCACTGGACGAATCCGACACCGAAGACCCGGCCGAAGACCCCTTCGAGGAAGAAGAAAACCGCCCCTTCGCCGCATTGCAGGCCCTGCGCGACAAGATGGACGGCGGCGAAGACTGAAAACGCGCAACAAAAGACTTGCGCATTGGCAATTCTTGCGTATTTTCGCGCCTTCATGACGAATAGAGGGTTGTGTGGCCCCGGGCTTAACGCGTATGAGGCCGCACAATCTGTAACACGGGCGGCCGGGCCGTCCCTCACGCGCAATCGAGGTTGAGACATGGCGGTCCAACAGAACAAAGTTTCCAAATCGCGCCGCAACATGCGCCGCGCACATGACGCACTGACGGCGGCAAACCCGAACGAGTGCACCAACTGCGGCGAGCTGAAGCGCCCGCACCATGTCTGCCCGTCCTGCGGTCATTATGCCGACCGTGAGGTGGTTGCCATGGCCGACGAGATCGACCTGGAAGACGACGCGGCTTAAACCAGTCACCGGGCCCGGCGCATGTCCGCAGAGCAACAAAGCGAAACGGGTGCACAGGGCTCGATTGTCCTGTCGGTCGACGCAATGGGCGGCGACCGTGGCCCGGCGGCTGTTGTCGCCGGGATCGCAAAGGCAGCGCAGAAAAACCCGAATCTTCGCTTTCTCTTGCATGGTCCGAAAGACGAGCTTGAACAGCTTGTTTCGCGCCGCAAAGGTCTGAGCGCAGTCACAGAGATCCGCAACGCGGACGGGATTGTCCACATGGAGGACAAGCCCAGCCACATCATGCGGCATGGCGACAACACCTCGATGTGGTCCGCCATCGAAGCCGTGCGCAACAAAGAGGCCACGGTGGTGGTGTCCTGCGGAAATACCGGCGCGCTGATGCTGCTGTCGATGCTGCGGCTCAAGAAATTGCCGGGCGTGAACCGTCCGGCCATCGCGATTCTGTGGCCCTCGCGCAACCCTCAGGGGTTCAACGTGATGCTGGACGTGGGCGCGGACATTCGCGCCGACGCCCGCGACCTGTTGCAATACGCGCTGATGGGCGTGTCCTATGCCCGCAACGGCCTGTCCCTGCCCCGCCCCCGCGTCGGCCTGCTGAACGTCGGTGTCGAGGAGCACAAGGGCCGGACCGAGTTGAAAGAGGCGCATGAGCTGATCGCCAACCATGCCAGCGACGCGAACTGCGACTTTGTCGGATTCGTTGAAGGCAGCGACATTCCGGGCAACCGCTGCGACGTGATCGTCACCGACGGGTTCACCGGAAATATCGCGCTGAAAACCGGGGAAGGCACGGCAAAACTGATCGGCGATCTTCTGCGCGAGGCGTTTTCCTATTCGCCGTTGTCGCGCCTGGCATCCTTGCTGGCTCTGACCTCGCTGACCCGATTGAAAAAACGCATCGACCCGCGCCGCGTGAACGGCGGTGTGTTCCTGGGTCTGAACGGCACGGTGGTGAAATCCCATGGATCGGCTGATCCGACCGGCGTCGCGGCGGCGGTGAAACTGGCCTATGACCTGGCGCAATCCGGTTTCAGCGAGAAACTGGCCGCACGGGTTGCATCTGCCGTCACGCCGGACCACGATGCGGATGAAACCGGGCAGACGAACGGAACCACAAAATGACACTTCGCGCCGCGGTGATTGGCGTCGGGCACTACTTGCCTGACAGGGTCGTCCCGAACTCGGACTTCGAAAAAACACTCGACACGTCGGATGAATGGATCCGCGCGCGTTCGGGGATCGAACGCCGCCACTTTGCGGCCGAAGGTCAGACCACTTCTGATCTGGCCACCCGTGCCGCGCGCAATGCGCTGAGCGATGCCGGTCTGGTGCCGGACGACATCGACGCGATCATTGTCGCCACCTCGACCGCGGACCTGACCTTTCCCTCGGCTGCCACGATGGTTCAGTGCGAATTGGGCATGACCCGCGGCTTTGCCTTTGACGTGCAGGCGGTCTGTGCCGGGTTCATCTATGCCCTGTCCACCGCCAACGCCCTGATCCTGTCGGGCCAGGCCAGGCGTGTGATGGTCATTGGCGCGGAAACCTTCAGCCGGATCATGGACTGGACCGACCGCAGCACCTGCGTGCTGTTCGGCGACGGCGCCGGCGCACTGATCCTTGAGGCGCAGGATGGCGCCGGCACCAGCGAAGACCGGGGGATCCTGTCTGTCGACCTGCATTCCGACGGGCGCCACAAGGAAATCCTCTACGTCGACGGCGGCGTCAGCACCCAGACCACCGGCTACCTGCGGATGCAGGGGCGCGAGGTCTTCCGCCACGCGGTGGAAAAGCTGGCAGCGACGGCAACCGCAGCGATGGACAGGGCTGGGATCACGCCAGACCAGGTGGATTGGATCGTGCCACACCAGGCCAATATCCGAATCATTACCGGCACCGCGAAGAAACTGGGTCTCGACATGGATCACGTGGTGGTCACCGTGCAAGATCACGGCAACACCTCTGCTGCCTCGATTCCGCTGGCGCTGTCCGTGGGCAAGGAACGCGGCCAGATCAAACCCGGCGACCTGATCGTAACCGAGGCGATCGGCGGCGGTCTGGCCTGGGGCGCCGTGGTACTGCGCTGGTAAAGGCATTTTCTGCGCCGCAACAGCCGCCGCAAGGCCTGCTGGCAAGCCGTTGATATTGACTCTGAAATTTCCCGCGTCCTATCCTGCCCCAAATGGGAGAGACTGGTATGACTGACAAGACGCTGACGCGGATGGACCTGAGCGAGGCAGTTTTCCGTGAAATGGGCCTGTCCCGCAACGAAAGCGCCGACCTGGTCGAGGCGGTTCTGACCCATATCTCTGACGCGCTGGTCACGGGCGAACAGGTCAAGATCTCGTCTTTCGGCACCTTCTCGGTCCGGGAAAAGGCCGCGCGCGTGGGCCGCAACCCCAAGACCGGGGAAGAGGTGCCGATCCAGCCGCGCCGGGTGCTGACCTTCCGTCCCTCGCACCTGATGAAAGAGCGCGTCGCAGCCGGCAACAAGCGCTGAGGCCGATCCCATGAGCAAGTCCAGAGACGCCTTCCGCACCATCTCAGAGGTCGCGGACTGGCTGGACACGCCGGCGCATGTGCTGCGTTTCTGGGAAAGCAAGTTCACCCAGGTCAAGCCTGTCAAACGCGCTGGGGGGCGCCGCTACTATCGCCCGGCCGATATGGAATTGCTGGGTGGAATCAAGCAATTGCTGCACGAAGATGGCATGACCATCAAAGGCGTGCAAAAGGTGCTGCGCGAAAAGGGTGTCAAACATGTCGCCGCGCTTTGCGCCCGTCCGGTCGACGAAGATGGCAGCGCAGAAAGTGCCGCCCCGCTTGCGGTAGAGGACGTCCCCGAGGCAGGCTTTATCGATGTGCCCGAACCCGACACAATCGTGCCGTTCCCGCCGCAATGGGCGGAACCCGCCTCTGACACCGGCACGCCCGAGGCTCGGACGGCGGAGACCGTCGAAGCGGAGGCCGCTGAAACGGCAGCGGAGCACGCGGATGGTGAAGAAAAGGCCGAGCCTGCGCAGCCTGAAACGGATGAGACACCGCTTGCAGATGCGGCATTTGCCGCGCTGGACCCCCAGGCGGATCTGTCACCCGGTTTCGACTGGTCCCGCCCCGCAGCCGAACACCCCGTCGAGGCCGCGCCGGTTGAAGCCCAGGCAGAGGACGGCGTGACGATGACTGAAGTTCACGCCCCGGACAGCCCACCCCCGTGGCCCATGTCAGAGGATGACAGCCCCGCCGTTCCGGCGACCGATTGGCCTGCCGATCCCGACGATCCCGCGAGTGACGCCACTGACGAACCGGTCGCAGACGACACGATTGCCGCGCCCGTGCACGCGGCCCAGCAAACGCCCGCTGAGCCGGAGGATGAAGCGCCAAAGCCCGCCGCCTGGCCAGCCGGCGAAAGCGATGCCCCAGCCGCATGGTCCGAAGACTGGCCTGTCGATCCCGACGATCCGGTGCCCCCGGCGGCCGACAGTCCCGAGGTGTCCTGGCCCGCTGCCCAAAGCGATAGCCCCCCGGTCGCCGCGACCGAATGGCCCGATGATCCGGATGCGCTGACAGAGCCGCCCGCGGTGACGCCTGACGCAGAGCCTGTCTTTGCCAGCGAGCCCGAAGGGACCCCTGCGGAACAGCCGGACTTCGGCGATGAGATGCCGGATTTCCTGCGCAGCGTGTTCGACGAACCGCTAACCGAAGCAATGGTCGAAGCACCCACCGATCAGCGCGAAACCCCGCCAGACCTGCCGTCGTTCCTGCAAGCGGCATCAGAGCCCTTGGTGCGGGTGCCGGATGACCCGGACCCTGACAGCTTGACGGCGGCGCCCGGCCCGCTGTCACAGCTTGTACAGATGACCGGACTTACCGCGGCGCAGGCCCGCATGTTGCCAGGCATCGTGACACAGCTGGAACAGCTTTGCGCCCGGCGCGGTTTGTAACGGGACGGCGAAAAATACCTGTGAAAGGGGCTTGCCCTCGCGCGCCATTCGGGTAGAACCGCGTCACCAAGTCGGGCTATAGCGCAGCCTGGTAGCGCGTCCGTCTGGGGGACGGAAGGTCGCAGGTTCGAGTCCTGCTAGCCCGACCAAATTCTCCCATAGTGTGATTTCAAGCGCCTGCGGCGACATTCGTCCGGGTGCTTTTTTCGTTGCCTTTGCCTGCGGTTGGCGGGGAAAGGGGGCGCTGCCCCCTCTTGTCCGCAAGCGGCCAATTCACCCCTGGGATATTTTCCGCCAGAAGATGCACAGGGCCGCGTCTCAGGCAGCCTCCGCGTCTTCGGATTGCTGGCGGGCCCAAAGCTGTGCATAGCGCCCGGCCTTGGCCAGAAGTGCGTCGTGGGTGCCTTGCTCGACCACTTTGCCCTTTTCCAGAACAACGATCCGGTCGGCATCGGCGATTGTGGACAGGCGATGCGCAATGGTGATGACCGTGCGGCCCTGTCCCGCACGTTTCAGCGCGTCCTGGATCGATGCCTCGGTTTCGGTGTCAAGCGCGCTGGTGGCTTCGTCGAGCAGCAGGATCGGCGGGTTCTTCAGCAAGGTGCGGGCGATGCCGACGCGTTGCTTTTCGCCGCCCGAAAGCTTCAGCCCCCGTTCGCCCACCATCGTGTCATAGCCTTCGGGTAGCGACAGGATGAAATCATGGATCTGCGCGGCCCGTGCGGCTTCTTCGATCTGTTCCTGGGTGGCGCCGGCGCGGCCATAGGCGATGTTATAGCGGATGGTGTCGTTGAACAGCACCGTGTCCTGAGGCACCACGCCGATGGCGTCGTGCAAGCTTTCCTGGGTGATGTCGCGCACATCCTGCCCGTCGATCCGCAAGGCCCCACCCTGCACATCGTAGAAGCGGAACAGCAGCCGCCCGATGGTGGATTTCCCGGACCCCGACGGGCCGACCAGCGCCACATTTTGACCGGCAGGCACGGTCACCGACACGCCTTTGAGGATGGGGCGTGCTGTGTCATAGCCGAAGGCCACGTTGTCGAGTTCCACCACACCACCAGTGACCTTCAGGTCAGGGGCGCCAGGTTTGTCCGTTACCTCTGCCGGTTGATCCAGAAGGTCGAACATTTCACCCATGTCGACAAGGCTTTGGCGAATCTCGCGATAGACCGTACCAAGGAAGTTCAGCGGCATGGTGATCTGGATCATGTAGGCGTTGACCATGACGAAATCGCCCACGGTCAGCGTCCCGTTTTGCACACCGAGCGCCGCCATCACCATCACGATCACCAATCCGGTGGTAATCAGGAAGGACTGGCCAAAGTTCAGAAACGCCAGCGATGTTGCAGTCTTGACCGCCGCATCTTCGTAGCCTTCCATCGCCTGGTCGTAGCGCGCCGCTTCGCGCCCCTCTGCCCCGAAATACTTGACGGTTTCGAAGTTGAGCAAGCTGTCGATGGCCTTTTGATTGGCATCGGTGTCCTGCTGGTTCATCTGGCGCCGCAGTTTCACCCGCCATTCGGTGACGGCAAAGGTGAACTTGACATAGGCGGCGATCACCACCGCGACAACGGCGACATACCAGCCATCCAGCGCAATCCACAGGAACACCGCGACCAGCCCCAGTTCCAGGATCAACGGAATGATGTTGAACAGCATGAAACGCAGCAGGAAATCGACGCCTTTCACCCCGCGCTCGATGATCCGACTCAAACCGCCGGTCTTGCGGGTGATGTGATAGCGCATCGACAGGCGGTGAATATGGCTGAAGGTTTGCAGCGCCAGTTGCCGCAGGGCACGTTGACCGACCTTGGCAAAGACCGCGTCGCGCAATTGCTGGAACCCGACGCTCATCAGGCGCGCCATGCCATAGGCGATGGTCAGACCGACGGCACCCAGCAGCAGGTCGGACACCTGGCCGCCCAGGGCATCGACGGCTTGCTTGTAAAGCAGCGGCGTGCCGACTGCGATCAGCTTGGACACCAGCAGCAAGGACATGGCGATGACCACCCGCTGCTTCACCCAGGTCTGCCCCTCTGGCCAAAGATACGGCCCGACGCGCCGGATGATCGCCCATCCGTTGGTGGGGCCTTCGGTCGTGGTGGTGGGGCGTGGTCCGCGCATCGCGGGTCTCCTTCTCGGGGCAGGCAGGCCTGGGTCGGCGGACCCGTCAGCGCTTGCAATATTTCAACGGCTCTTGAATAATCATCTGATGGAACAGAGTCGAGTCCTCGCCGCGCTTTCCGCGCTGGCCCACGATACCCGCCTGGAAATCGTCCGCTTGCTGTCGTCGCGGGGCGGCGAAGGCATGTGCGCTGGGGGCATCGCCCGGCACCTCGGGCTGTCGGCGTCGGCGCTGTCATTCCACCTGTCGGCGCTGGACAGTGCCGGGCTGGTGCAGGTCAATCGCGAAGGGCGCAACATGCGCTACCGGCTGAACCACGCCGAACTGGGCGGGGTCTTTGCCTATGTGCTGTCGGATTGCTGCGGCAACCACCCCGAGATCCGGGGGCGGTGCCTTGGCGGCGGGTGTGAGCCCGCCCCTCAGGATCATTCCGGAATGTCGAACACCTGTCCGGGGTAAATCAGGTCCGGATCGCGGATGCGGTCGCGGTTGGCCTCGAACAGCTTCACGTAAAGCGTGCCTTCGCCGTAACGATCGCGCGCAATCGCCCAAAGCGTGTTGCCGGGCTGAACCGTAACGGCACGCACCGGCGCGGCATCATCGGGATCGGGCGATGCGGCGGCGGTCAGCAGTTGCGGATCCTCGCGTTTGAACGGGCTTTCCACGCGCGAGATCACCTTGCCATCAGCGGCGACCTGGTCGACGCGCAGCGTATACACACCGGTATCGACCTGTGGCAACTCCGCCCGCCAGCTGCCATCAGAAGCCACGCGCGAATTGGTGATCGGCGTGTTGTCCAGATAGACGCGCAGGAACGCGGCCCCTGCCCCACGGCCCGAAAGCGCAACGTCGCCTTCATCGTCATAGGTGATCGCGTCCAGCGCAAGATCGGTGGTGACATCCGGCGCACTGGTCTGCAACACGCGCACGCCATCCTTGTTTGACAAAATCACCGCGGGTGCAGCAGGGGCAGGTTCCGGTGCGGCGGCCACGCTTGGCGTGGACACCAACGGCGATGCAGGCGCGGGCTCGGGACGCGTGGGTTCCGGTGTGGCGGTTGCAACGACCGCTGGCTTGGCCACCAGGGCCGCCTCTGCCACGGCTTCGGGCTGTGGCGCTGGGTCTGCGGGGGGTTCGGGCGTTTCCGCGGCCACAACCGGCTCGGGCTGCTGTGCGTCGGCGGGGCGTTCGGCTACGGCTTCGGGTGCAGGCGTGGGCGCCGGCTCTGCCAAGGGTTCCACCGGGGCCTCCGCCACGGGTTCGGCAGCCATCTCTGCCACCGGTTCGGGTGCCGGTGCTGCGGCGGCCTCGGCAATCGGGGCGTCGGTCGGTTGGGCTGGTTCGGTCACAGGCTTTGTCACGGGCGCGGGTGCGGACTCGGCCACCGGCTCGACTGGCGGTTCGGGTTGGGCCACGGCCTCGGGTGTCAGCGCGGCAACCTGCTCTTCCGGCGTGGGGGCAAGGATGACCTCATCTTCGGAATCGACAGTTTCGTCACCTGCAAACATCCGCAGTGTCAGGATGCGCGGCTTGTCCGAGGTGCCAAGGTCCAGCATCGACACAAACCGGCCACCGGTGTCGGTTTCGGCACGCGCCTGTTCCATCCCGTCCAACAGCACGGCCACTTCGGCCCCGGAAATCGCCACCCCGGCGATAAGGGCGGAGCCGGTTGGCTCGACCCGAACCACGTCGAACCGGGGCGGAACGGGCGACAGGGCGACCTGTGGATCCTCGACAACGACGCTGGGTGGGTTCGGCTCAGGGGCTTCGACCTTCGCCACCGGCTGCGGTTCGGGCGCAGGGGCGGGCAGTGCAGCCCCGGTCACATTGGGAGCAGGCGCGAGGACGCCAGAGAAATAGACGCCGGCAGCGACGGCGACCACGGCGGCACCCCCGATGACAACGCTTCCTGCGCCGCCAGAAAAGGCAAATTTACTCATCGTTCATCCTTCCGTCCTGGCCCCAACGGCCAAATCCCCCGACGGCCCGCAGTCTTGCGGTTGAGCGTATATAGCAACCCCGGTATCACCGGTCAAAACAGCATGGTAGTCTAGGGTCGGAGTGTCACGAAAATGAAATCCATATGTGTCTATTGCGGCGCACGTAACGGCAACGATCCGGCCTATGCCGAACAGGCAGAAGCCTTGGGCTATGCCATTGCCGATGCGGGCTGGCGCCTTGTCTATGGGGCCGGCGACGTCGGGCTGATGGGCGTGGTCGCGCGCGCGGCTCAGGCGGCGGGCGGCGAAACCTTTGGTGTGATCCCCCAGCATCTGCTGGAATGGGAGGTCGGCAAGACCGATCTGACCCGGTTCATCGTCACCGAGACGATGCATGAGCGCAAGAAGGTCATGGTGATGAACGCCGATGCGATCGTCGTACTGCCGGGCGGTGCCGGGTCGCTGGACGAATTCTTCGAAGTGCTGACCTGGCGCCAATTGGGGCTGCACAAGAAACCCATCCTTCTGCTGAACGCCGAAGGGTACTGGAACCCGCTGGTGGCCTTGCTGGCTCACGTGATTGACCAGGGTTTTGCCGCCGAAACGCTGGCGGACTACGTGCAGGCCCTGCCCGACACACCGTCGGTCATGGCCGCCTTGCACCGCGGCTTGTCATGATGCGCTAGTGGATTGAATCCAACATTTGGAACCCTCGATTTCTTGCGGCGATGATGTCGTTGGGGTCTGCCCGCCAAACG
>NZ_JAYLLH010000018.1:0-88889 GCF_035818635.1 Mesobacterium hydrothermale
GTTTGGCGGGCAGACCCCAACGACATCATCGCCGCAAGAAATCGAGGGTTCCAAATGTTGGATTCAATCCACTAGCCTGTGAAAGGTGGTGGGATTTCGAGAGAAACATGACACGACTGCGACAGAGTTCCACAAGCCGAAACAATTCTGACAGGACAGCGGGTTTTCCATGGGGTTTTGTGGCGATCCGCCACAGATGTGGCAGATCAGGCTGCGCGATTGCCCGATTGCATGGGGATTCGTGGACTACTACGGGGCGCTGCCGCCGATGCCATCGGTGACAAGGCGCGCGGCCGCCATCACGGCTTCTGCCCCTGGCTGGGTGTCGGCCTCGGCCATGCGGCTGACCGGGCCTGAGATCGAGATACCCGCCACAACTTCGCCGTGCATATCGAAGATCGGGGCCGCGATACAGCGCATTCCGGCGTTCTTTTCCTCGGCATCTATGGAATAGCCGCGCCCGCGGGTGACCGACAATTCCGCCATCAGCGCGGCAGAGGTCGTGATGGTACTGGCGGTGAACCGCTGCAACCCGTGGCGGTCGATGATCCGTTCGACCCGGGATTCGGGCAGGAAGGCAAGGATCGCCTTGCCGATTCCCGACGAATGCATCGGGGACAGCGCCCCGGGCGGAAAGAAAGCCCGGATGTTTTCGTGGGTTTCCACCTGGCTCATGAACAGCACCTGCCCGTCGCGTTCGATGCCAAGATTTGCGGTTTCCCCGGTCTGTTCCATCAGGTGTCGCAGCACCGGGCGCGCCCGGTCCACCAGCGACGTGCGCCGCAAGAACCGTGCGCCGATGACAAAAGCGCCGGAACCGACGTGCCAAGTCTGCGCCTCGGGATCGAATTCGACGATGCCGCGGGACTCCAGCGTCACGAGGACCCTGTAAACCGTGGCGGTGGATTGATCCAGATCGCCCGCCAGTTCCGATAGCGTTGCGCCGGATTGTTCCGACAGGTGTTCCAGCACCTCCATCGCGCGGTCGAGCGACTTGATGGTGTTCTGCTCGGTCTTGTCGTGCCACGCACGGGGCCGTCCCCGGGCCCGGCGCTCTGCGTTGTCCTTGTCACTCATGTTTCACCTGTGAAGATCCTGTTCGCATTATGAAATAATACAACACATTGTTTCAAAGAGAAAAATTCTATTTTCAGAATTTCTGAAAAATGATTTCAAAAAAATTGCGGCACGTTCGCAGGCTGACTAAGAAAGATGCAACGATAAGGAAGGAGACGACCATGAGCCTGCAGAACCCGGTTTTCATCCCTGGTCCGACCAATATCCCAGACGCGCTGCGCAAGGCCTGCGACATGCCGACGGTGGACCACCGGTCGCCGATTTTCGGTGACATTCTGCACCCGGCCATCGCCGGTGTGAAAAAGGTCATGATGGCCGACGCGGCCGAGCTCTTCATTTTCCCGTCGACCGGGACCGGCGGCTGGGAAACCGCGATTGCAAACACCCTGTCGCCCGGCGACGGCGTTCTGGCGGCGCGAAGCGGCATGTTCAGCCACAAGTGGATCGACATGTGCAACCGCTTCGGCCTGAACGTTCAGCAACTGGACGTGGAATGGGGCGAAGGCCTGCCGGTCGCGGCGTTCGAGGACATCCTCAAGGCCGACACCGAGGGCCGCATCAAGGCGGTCCTGGCGACGCACAATGAAACCGCAACCGGCGTTGTGTCCGATGTCGAGGGCCTGCGCAAGGCGCTGGACCAGGCTGGTCACGATGCGTTGCTGTTTGTCGATGGCGTCAGCTCGATCGCGTCGATGCCGTTCGATTTCGACGGCTGGAAGGTGGACGTGGCCGTCACCGGCTCGCAGAAGGGCTTCATGCTGCCCCCGGGGCTGGCCATCACCGCGTTCAGCGAAAAGGCCGTCGCCGCCAGCAAGACCGCGAAACTGCCGCGCACGTTCTTCAGCATCGACGACATGCGCAAGGGCTATGCCGCCAACGCCTATCCGTATACCCCTGCGGTGGGCCTGTTGCACGGGCTGAAAACCGCGACGGAAATGTTGCTGGCCGAGGGGATGGACAACGTGTTTGCCCGCCACGCGCGCATCGCCGAAGGTGTCCGCGCCGCGGTCAAGGCCTGGGGTCTGGACCCCTGCGCCAAGCGGCCCGAGCTGTATTCCAACACCGTCACCGCGATCAAGACGCCCGAAGGCTTTGACGCGAACCGGGTCGTGGCCCATGCTTCCAGTGCCTATGGCATGGCGTTCGGGGCCGGCTTGGGCGACGTTGCGGGCAAGGTGTTCCGCATCGGCCATCTCGGGATGCTGACCGATGCGATGGCGCTGTCGGGGATTGCGACGGCGGAAATGGTCATGGCCGATCTTGGCCTGCCGGTCACCCTTGGGTCCGGCGTGGCTGCGGCCCAACTGGTTTACCGCCGTGGGGCGGATGCAAAAAGGATGGCAGCGGAATGAAAGATCTGACGATGACCCTTCCCACCTACGAAGACATGCTGGCCGCGCACGAGCGGATCAAGCCCTATATCCACCGAACCCCGGTGCTGACCTCGTCCTACCTGAACGAACTGACCGGCGCACAGCTGTTCTTCAAATGCGAGAATTTTCAGAAGGCGGGCGCCTTCAAGGTGCGCGGCGCGTGCAATGCGGTGTTCGGCCTGTCCGACGAGATGGCGAAGAAAGGCGTGGCGACCCACAGTTCGGGCAACCACGCGCTGTCGCTCAGCTATGCCGCCGGCCGCCGGGGCATCCCGTGCCATGTGGTCATGCCGCGCACCGCGCCGCAGGCCAAGAAGGACGCCGTGCGCGGCTATGGCGGTGTCATCACCGAATGCGACCCCTCGACCACCTCGCGCGAGGAAACCTTTGCCAAGGTCGCGGCCGCGACCGGTGCGGAATTCGTGCACCCCTACAACGACCCGCGGGTGATTGCCGGGCAGGGGACCTGTTCCAAGGAACTGATGGAACAGACCGGCGGTCTGGATGCGGTGATTGCGCCCATCGGCGGCGGCGGCATGGTCTCGGGCACCTGCCTGACGCTGTCGACGCTGGCCCCCGAAGTGGCGATCTATGCCGCAGAGCCGGAACAGGCCGACGATGCCTATCGCAGCTTCAAGGCCGGGCACATCATCGCCGACGATGCGCCGGAAACCGTGGCGGACGGGCTGAAGGTGCCGCTCAAGGAAAACACTTGGCATTTCGTGTCCAACTTCGTGACCGATATCTTCACCGCCTCGGAACAGGAAATCATCGACGCGATGAAGCTGACCTGGAAACGCATGAAGATCGTGATGGAACCCAGCTGTGCGGTGCCGCTGGCCACGATCCTGAAAAACCCCGAGGTCTTCCGCGGCAAGCGCGTGGGCGTGGTGATCACCGGCGGCAACGTCGATCTCGACAACCTGCCCTGGATGGCCGGTTGAACCTATACCGGCGGGGCAATGCCCGGCCGCACACAACAGGAGCAAGAGACATGAAAGACCTGAGCGATCTCAATCAATTCGAAGTCGGCTACGACATCCCGGCGCTGCCCGGCATGGACGAGGCCGACATCCAGACCCCGGCGCTGGTGCTGGATCTCGATGCGCTGGAACGCAACATCAAGAAGATGGGCGACTACGCCAAAGCCCATGGCATGCGTCACCGGGTGCATGGCAAGATGCACAAGTCGGTCGACGTGGCCAAGCTGCAAGAGGAACTGGGCGGCGCGGTCGGCGTCTGCTGTCAGAAAGTGTCCGAGGCCGAGGTCTTTGCCCGTGGCGGCATCAAGGACGTGCTGATCTCGAACCAGGTCCGCGACCCGAAGAAGATCGACCGCCTGGCGCAACTGCCGAAACTGGGCAGCCGGATCATCGTGTGCGTGGACGACATCGACAACGTGGCCGAACTCTCTGCCGCGGCGCAGACGCATGGCACAGAACTTGAAGTCTTCATCGAAATCGACTGCGGCGCAGGCCGCTGCGGTGTGACGACGTCGGAAGCTGTGGTCGGGATCGCCAAGGCGATTGACGCGGCACCGAACCTGAAGTTCACCGGCATCCAGGCCTACCAGGGCGCGATGCAGCACCTCGACAGCTACGAGGCGCGCAAGGAAAAGCTCGAGATCGCCATCGCCATGGTGAAAGACGCCGTCGATGCGCTGACTGCCGTCGGGCTGAAGCCCGAACTGGTCTCGGGCGGAGGCACCGGCTCGTATTACTTCGAGTCGAACTCGGGCGTCTACAACGAGCTTCAATGTGGCTCCTACGCCTTCATGGATGCCGACTATGGCCGCATCCTCGACAAGGACGGCAACCGCATCGACCAGGGCGAATGGGAAAACGCCTTCTTCATCCTGACCCAGGTGATGAGCCACGCCAAGGCCGACAAGGCGATCTGCGACGCCGGCCTCAAGGCCCAGTCTGTCGACAGCGGTCTGCCGGTCATCTTTGGCCGTGACGACGTGGAATACATCAAGTGCTCGGACGAGCACGGCGTGATCTCCGACCCGAAGGGTGTGCTCAAGGTTGGCGACAAACTGCGCCTGGTGCCCGGCCACTGCGACCCGACCGCCAATGTCCACGACTGGTATGTCGGCGTGAGGGGCGGCAAGGTCGAGGCTGTCTGGCCGGTTTCGGCCCGCGGCAAGGCCTATTGATCAAGGGCGGGCGCGCCGGGACACTGGCGCGCCCCTTCCTTTCATCTTTCCAAAAATACTCAAACCTGCGCTCCGCTTGGGAAAGCGCCTGCGTGAGTATTTGTGGAAAGATGAAAGACGACTTACGGAAAGGGAGCAGGGATGAGTGACGCACACAAGGTAACCGTGGTGCCAGAAGCCGTCATCGCGGGGTTGTTGAGCGAGGAGGAGGCTTTCGAGGCGGTGGAAGCCACCTTCGGTGCCATGGCGCGCGGGGCGGCCTATAACTTCCCGGTGATCCGCGAGGCAATCGGTCATGCCGATGCGCTTTACGGCTTCAAGTCGGGCTTTGACCGTGAAAGTCTGGCCATGGGGTTGAAATCCGGCGGCTACTGGCCGGGGAACGAGGCCAGGGGTCTGACCAACCACCAGTCCACCGTGATCCTTTTCGATGCTGATACCGGGCGGGTGAAGGCGCTGGTGGGGGGCAACCTTCTGACCGCGCTGCGCACGGCGGCGGCCAGTGCGGTGTCGATCCGCCACCTGGCACGGCCCGATGCCAGGGTGCTGGGCATGATCGGTGCGGGTCACCAGTCGACCTTCCAGATGCGCGCCGCGCTCAAGCAGCGCGACTTTGAGAAAGTTGTGGGCTGGAACTACCATCCCGAAATGTTGGTGCGACTGGAAACGCTGGCGGGCGAACTGGGCTTGCCGTTCGAAGCGGTTTCGCTGGAGGAAATGGGCGCGCAGGCGGACGTGATCGTGTCGATCACCTCGAGCTTCGCGCCGTCGATGATGGCCGACTGGGTCAGGCCCGGCACGCATCTGGCCTGCATGGGGACCGACACCAAGGGGAAGCAGGAGGTCGAAGCGGCGTTGCTGGCGCGAGCCACGGTGTTCACCGACGAGATCACGCAATCCGTCAGCATTGGCGAGGCGCAGCACGCGGTGGCCGCAGGGCTGATTGCCGAGGGCGATATCGTCGAGATCGGCGCAGTCATCAACGGGGCGCATCCGGGGCGAAGCACAGCGGACGAGATCACGTTGTTCGATGGCACCGGCGTGGGTCTGCAGGACCTGGCGGTTGCGGCCAAGGTGGTCGAGGTTGCGGTGGCCCGGGGGGGGGCGACGGAACTAGCGTTCTGATCGGGTAATACCGTGATTCACGGAGGCAAGGGATCGGATCGGCTTTGCCGATCCGATCCCTTGCGCCTTTGCGGGCACACGCGCCCGCGGGAGCGTCGCTCTTGCGTCCTCTGGGTATCCGGAATGCGAAAGACGCCGGCGTCACCGCCTTGCAATTCCCGGGGCAAGGGCGCAAGGCTGCGCCCGTGAGGTTTTGCCAGAGGGGCGGATATGCGTATTGCGATCAACGGGTTCGGGCGGATCGGGCGGACCGTTCTGCGGCAGGTTCTGGCCGGGCACCCGGATATCGAAGTGGTCGCGATCAACGATATCGCGCCGCTGGACATGCTGGCCTATCTGTTTCGCTATGACAGCACCTTCGGCCCCTTTCCGGGCGAAGTCGCGGCGACGGAGGGCACTCTTGTCGTGGGGGGGCGGCGCATTCCGGTGACGCGGCAAGCGGATGCGGCGCTGCTGGACTGGACGGGTGTCGACGTGCTGCTGGAATGCACCGGGCGGCCCGACAGCCCGGCCGAGGCCGCGCAGGGGATCGTCAACGGCGCCGTCAACGTGCTGATCTCGGGGCCTTGCGCGGGGGCGGAGGCGACGGTGGTGTTGGGGGCCAACGATGCCGATCTGGCCGGCAAGCGGGTGGTGTCGAACGCATCCTGCACGACCAATGCGATCGCGCCGTTGCTGCGTCTGGTGAATGACAGCTTCGGGATCGCCCATGGCCATGTCACCACGGTGCATTGCTATACCAACAGCCAGCCGCTTGTGGACGGGCCGCGCGGTGCGCCGGCGCGGTCGCGGGCGGCGGCGGTGTCGATGATCCCGACCTCGACCAGCGCGACCAGACTTCTGGACCTTGTGCTGCCGGGGCTGAAGGGATGTGTCACCGGGGCGGCGCTGCGGGTGCCGGCGCATTCGGTCAGCGCCATCGACGCGGTCCTGACCCTGGAGGCAGAGCCAGGCACGGGGGTCTCTGACTGGCTGCGCGCGGCCGTGGCGGGCAGCGCGGTTCTGGGGCTGACCGAGGACCCGGTGGTGTCAAGCGACATGCGCGCGCGGCCCGAAAGCCTGGTCATCGCCATGCCGGAACTGCAGGTCTGCGCGCGGCAACTGCGGATATTCGGCTGGTACGACAACGAATGGGGCTTTTCCTCCCGCATGATCGACATGGCCCGGCGCATGGCGCGCCGGGGCTGAGCGCGGCCTCAGGCCGGCACCTCAATCAATTCGCGCCAGCGATGGCACGAAACTTCGTGCTGATCGCCCACGTGTTCCAGTGTCGGTTCCTGTGACTTGCACAGGTCGATGGCGTGCGGGCAGCGGGTGTGGAACTTGCAGCCCGAGGGCTGGTTCGTGGGCGAGGGGATTTCCCCGGTCAGTTTCTGCGCACGGCCCCGGTCGTCGGGGTCAAGCGACGGGATGGCCGAGAACAGCGCCTTGGTATAGGGGTGGCGCGGCGCCTCGAACAGCTTGCGGGTGGGGGCGGTTTCGACCAGCCGGCCCAGGTACATCACCGCGACGTGGTCGCAGGTGTGCGCCACCACCGACAGGTCGTGGCTGATGAACAGGAAGGTCAGCCCCATGTCGCGCTGGATCTGTTTCAGCAGGTTCAGCACGTCGGCCTGGATCGACACGTCAAGCGCGGCGACGGATTCATCGGCCACGACGAATTGCGGGCCGCTGACCAGCGCGCGGGCGATCGAAATCCGCTGGCGCTGGCCACCCGAGAACGCATGGGGGAAGCGACGCAGGTGTTCGAGGTTCAGCCGGCATTTCGCCGCGATCTCGCGCACGCGTTCATCGGTTTCGGCGCGGGTCTTGGTCAGGCCCATCACCTCGAGCGGTTCGGCGATGATGTCGCGCACCGTCATGCGCGGGGACAGCGCGGCGTAGGGATCCTGAAAGATCAGCTGCGCGCGCTTGCGGTAATCCTTGAGTTGGGCGCCTTGCAGGCTGGTCAGGTCATAGCGGACTTCGCCATCGTCATAGAACGCGCCGCCGCCGGTGATCGGCGCCGCCTTGAGCAGCGCGCGGCCCAGCGTGGTCTTGCCCGAGCCTGATTCCCCCACCAGCCCGAAGAACGAGCCTTTCTCGATTTCCAGCGACACGCCGTTCACGGCCTTGAGAACCTGTTTCGACAACAGGCTTTTGCCGATATTGTAGCCGACGGTCAGGTTGTCGGCCTTGATCAGGGGGGTGCTCATCCTTGGGCCTCCTTCGCGCTGTGCAGGTGACAAGCGACGCGGTGGGTTGGGTCCACCTTGGTATCTGTTGGCAGGTCGCGGCGACAGACGTCGCCGATGATCTGCGGGCATCGGGTGTGAAAGACGCAGCCGGACGGCCGTTCCAGCGGCGACGGGATATCGCCCGGCACCGGCGTCAGCGGGGAATCCAGGTCGTCCAGGCGGGGCAGGGCCGCCAGCAGCCCCTGGGTGTAGGGGTGCTTGGGGTTGCGGATGACCTCGCGCACGGGGCCTTCCTCGATCAGCTTGCCCAGGTACATGACGCAGACCTTGTCGGCGGTCTGGGCGATCACGCCAAGATCGTGGGTGATGAAGATGATGCCCATGTGGAATTCATCCACTAGGTCCTTCATCAGGTCGATCACCTGCGCCTGGATCGTCACGTCCAGCGCGGTGGTCGGTTCATCCGCGATCAGCAGCTTGGGTTTGGTCGACAGCGCCATCGCGATCATCGCGCGCTGGCGCATCCCCCCGGACAGTTCGAACGCGTATTGGTCAAACCGTTTCGACGGGTCGGAAATGCCCACCCGGTCCAGCATTTCCACGCTGATTTCCTTGGCCTTGGCCTTGGACATGTCCGAATGCAGCATCAGTTGCTCGACCATCTGGCTGCCGATGGTGATCGCGGGCGCGAAGCTGGCCATCGGTTCCTGGAAGATCATCGAAATCGCGCCGCCGCGCACCACCTGCATTTCCGACGGCTTTTTCAGCGACAGCACGTCCACCGGGCCGGTGTCGGTGTGCAGGGTGATTTTCGACTCGGGTGTATAGACCGCGTTGCGGGCGTTCAGGTGCATCAGCGATTTCGCCGTCACCGATTTGCCCGAGCCGGATTCCCCCACCAGCCCCATCACTTCGCCCTTGTTCAACGAAAAGCTGACGTTGTCGACGGCGGTGATCAGCCCCTCGTCGGTGCGGAATTTCAGGGTCAGGTTTTCTACGTCGATCAGCGAGGTCATTTATTGTTATCCGAATAGGGGTCGGCAGCGTCGCGCAGCCCGTCGCCGACAAAGACGAAGGCCAGCACAAGCGCGATGAAGAAGATCACCGGGATGAAATACCACTGGTAGTTCAGCAGCACATCGGCGCTGGTGACGTTCTGCAGCATGACGCCAAGAGAGTTCACGGGGTCCTTCAGACCCAGCCCGATGAAGGACAGGGCGGTTTCCGAAAGGACCATGTAGGGGAAGGAAATCACCAGGTCGACGATGATATAGCTGGTGAAGCTGGGCAGCAGGTGACGCCGGATTACATGCGACGACGACGCGCCGCACAACTGTGCCGCCAGCACGTATTCCTGGTTTCGTTCGGTCAGCAGGTGCGTCCGCACCCGTCGCGCCAGCGTCGGCCAGTTGATGAACCCCAGAAGAACGGAGATATAGAAGAACCGCGCCTCGGCCGACATTTCCGGCGGCATGAAGGCGGCGACGGCCATGAACAGCGGGATTGGCGGCACGGTTCGCACCGCGTCCGTGACCATCTGGATCACGCTGTCGATCCAGCCACCGTAATACCCCGATATCCCCCCGATCACGAGCGCCATGACAAAGGCGATCAACACCCCGATCGTGCCGACCTGAAGCGAGGTCCAGATCGCGTGCAGGGTGCGGCTGAAGATGTCCTTGCCGGCGGCATCGGTGCCGAACAGATGGATAAACGCGCCGTCCTGCATGCCGAACAGGTGGGTGTTCATCGGGATCACGCCGAACAGCTTGTAGGGCGCGCCTTCCACGAAGAATTCCATGTAGATCCGCTTGTCTTCATTGACAGTGGTCACCCAGCGGAAATTCGTGGCCATCGACCGTTCCCGTTCCAGCGCATGCAGGAACGGCCGAGAAGAACAGCCGTTCTTGTCACAGAACATCGGAATCGTCGGGGCGCCATTCAGGTAGTCCTTGTTGCGGCCCGCGATGGTCGGGTCATAGGGCGACAGGAAGGGCGCGAACAGGCCCGAAAGGACCAGCACGAACAGCAGGGCGGCGGCGATCATCGCGGCGCGCTGTTTCTTGAATCGGGCCCAGATCAGCTGTCCCTGCGAGGCGGTGAAGTAGGCTTCTTTTGCCGTCTGGTCCTGCACGGGTTCGGCGGCGGAGCCTTGGGTCTCTGTCGTCATGTGCTTACCTCAGGATGCTTTTGCGGACGCGCGGGTCGAGAATGGCCAGCAGCACGTCGGTGAAAAAGTTCAGCGCCACGATCGAGGCGGTCAGCAGGAAGATGATGGCCCCCGCAAGCTGCTGGTCGTTCGACCGCGCCAGCGCCTCGATCAGCAAGGCGCCGGCATCGGTCAGCGTCAGGATCAGCGCCACGATGGGCAGTTCGTTGAAAATCCGGTTCAGGTCAAAGCCCAGGCTGTTGACGATCGGCCCCAGCGCGTGCCGCGCCGGATACCGCCACAGCAACCGCGCGCCGGACACGCCGCGTGCGGCAGCGGCGGTCACGTAAAGCTTGCCGATCTCGTCGGAAATCAGCGCGCGCACGGTTTGCAGGGCGAACGCGGTGGCCGACCATCCAAGGATGAAGATCGGCAGCCAGGCGTGTTTCATCAGGTCGATGAACTTGGCCAGGTCCCAGGGCGCGTCGCGGTATTCCTTGCTGAATAGCCCGGTTAAGGTCTCTCCGAAATAGACGGTTGAAAACAGCATGATCATCAGCGCCAGCAGGAAGTTCGGCATGGCCAAGCCGAAATAGCTGACAACGCGCAGGATATTGTTCAGGGTCGCACTGTTGGTCGCGGCGGATATGATCCCGACAGGCAGCGCGATGATATAGGCCAGCGCCAGCGAAGCCAGACAGATGCCCAGCGACACCCAGAATTTCGAGCCCAGAAGCTGTGCGATATTGACCCGCAGAATGCAGCTGTCACCGAATTCGCCCTGGAAGGCCCCGATGATCCAACTGGCCCAGCGTTCGACAAAGGGACGGTCCAACCCCAGACGGGCGCGCTCGTTTTCGATGTCTTCAAGCGAAATGCCCGACCCTTGGGTGTTCTTGAAGGCGAGATAGCGTTCGGCGCAGTCGCCTGGCACCAGCTCCATCAGCGTGAAAACGACCAGCGACACGATGATCAATGTGATCATCGCCATGACCGCCCGTGTCAGCACGAAGCGTCCGAATTGCAGCATGAGCTGTCCCCGTTGGAAAAAAGTTGCGCGGTTGTTTCCGCGTCAGTTTTTTGATGTGACTTCCGGGCAGCGCGGGCCGCCCGGAAGCAGGTGTTTCGTCAGGCCCCGATTATTCGGTCAGCCACCACTGCGTCGCGCGGTAGGGGTAGGTCCGGTAGTATTCGTAGGACCAGGTCTTGAACTCGGTGAAGTTCTGAAGCTTGTTCGAGGCATAGATCGGTTCCGGTGCCTTGACCGTGCCGATCATCGCCAGGTTGCCGACGAAACCGGCGACCAGCTCTTCGCCCAGGGTCTGCGATTCAGCCGAACCCGGGGTTGCGGACTGGAACGCGTCGATGTCGGACGCCAGTTCTTTCACCCATTCCGGCGGCTCGACGCCCTGCGCCCCGTTCGAATCCAGGTATTCAGCCCAGAGCATCCCGGTGCGGTGTTCGAAATAGGTGCCGAACGGTACGCGGAAGAAGGTGTTCAGGCCCAGGTGGATGGCCAGCGGGGCCCCATACTGCCACAGGCCCACGTCCAGCTTGTTCGACGACTGTGCCGAACGGTATTCGTCGGGCGTGACTTCCTTGACGGTGGTCTGGATGCCGACATCGGCCCAGTACTGACCGACCAGTTCGACCACCTTGCCGGCGATCCCCTGGGTCGAGAAGTTCATTGCCAGGACTATCTTGTCGCCATTGGGCAGTTCGCGGAAGCCGTCGCCGTCCACGTCCTTCATGCCGATGCCGTCCAGCAGTTCGTTCGCCTTGGCCGGGTCGAATTCCGACGCGAAGCTTTCCCACTTCGGATCGACAAAATCCGGTGCCGGGTTGAACGGAGCGATCTGGCTGGGGATGCCCTGACCGAAATAGGCCACTTCGTTCAGTTCGTCGCGGTTGATGGCGATCGACATGGCGTGGCGGAAGTCGAAGTTCTGGAAGACTTCGCGCTTGGCCAGGTTTTCAGCGGTGAAGTTGAACGAGAAGGCCGGCATGCCGACCGTCGGCTTCAGCTGGATGGAATAATCGCCCTTTTCCATGTTCTCCAGCAGCAGCGGGGCCGATTCCAGGCGCACAGACTGCGACTTGTAGTCGACTTCGCCGTTGACCAGCTTCAGGATCCGCACTTCGTTGTCGTTGATGTAAACTTCGTCCTGCTCGCTGATGTAGGGCAGCTGCTGGCCGGTCACATCGACCTGGTGGAAGTACGGGTTCGCCACAAGGTGGCGGCCTTCGGTGGTGTCGGTGACGTAGATATGGCTTTCCAGCGTGGGCACGGTTGCCTTGGGCAGGCCGCCCACAATCTCCGGCCGCGACAGCATCGGCGACGGCGTGTCGGTCCAGTCCGAGTTGCCGTAATACGCCTTGATCGCGTCATAGCCGTTCTCGAAACCCAGGCTTTGCGCATAGGCATCGGCATCGGGGTTGATCCCCGGATGGAACTTGCCCAGGAAGTGCATCGGCTGGAAGCCCTGCGCATAGGACGTCGCAAAGTGCACCAGCAGGCCCGGCTTCGGCGCGGGCAGGTTGAAGATGACGGTTTCCGCGTCCGGCGTTTCCACGGTCATCTTCTCACCGCCGACCAGGACATAGTCCTTGGGCGATTCAAAGATGTTGGTGTCCAGCATGATGTTGTCGTGCCAGAACTTCACGTCGGCCGAGGTGAACGGCTCGCCGTCGGACCACTTGTGGCCCTTGCGCAGCTTGAAGGTCAGCTGGGTGTAATCGTCGTTCCAGGTCCAGGATTTGGCAATGTTCGGAACGATCGTTTGCAGGTCGTCGGAATACCGCACGAGGTTGACGTGACGCACCGACAGGAAGTCCGAGGTCCCAGCTTCGGTCGCGTTCGACAGCACGTCCAGCGTGCCGCCATATTGACCGACGCTGGTATAGGGGACCACGACCAGCGGTTCTTCCGGCAGACGCTCGGCCAGCGGCGGCAGGTCGGGGTTGCCCTTGATTCGGGCATTCAGTTCGCCGGCAGCAGGGTTTTCCGAGAACGCCATGTCGCAGCTTGCGGCGGCTTCGAACTCGGACAGTTCGTATTGTTGCGGGAACGCGCCTGCGGCGACCCCCTGCATGTCAGCGACGGTGATCGCCGGGCAATTGGCGAGAGCCGCGCCCGGAAGGGCAAGTGCGGCGACGCCGGTCAATAGAATCCGTTTCATAGTCTCTCCTGTCGTTCCAAATCAGTGCGATTGCGGGTTGTTGTTTGTTTTTCCCGATGGCCAGCCGCACCCACGGTCAAAGTCTAGGTGTCGGCGGACCCCCGCTCTTAGGTCCAGTCTGGCGCAGCTTTATGGCCAGTCCTGTGCGGTTGTGCCCGAAACGGGCCACTTGCCGGTATTTCATCCCCTTCCCGAAACCGATGCCGCGACTGCGTCGCGACACCGATGCTGACTGCCCGGAATATATCACAAAACCATGACAGCCGGGCCTGTCGTTGGTCCGTGCGGTCCCGTGCGGACCGCGCAATCCTAATTTCTGGGCGCGCGGACGACCCCGTCGGGGGTCACCATCGTCCGCGCAAAGCGTCCTTCGGCGTGACGCATGCGATGGTCCAACATGTCGCGCGACATTTCCAACAAAATACTCTGCGCTTCGGGCTTTGATGAAATATTGCGCGCTTCGCCGGATTTTTCGTGTTCGAACAGGATTTGTGGCAACCCAGAGTTGAAATGCACCAATGTGTGCCGCGCGCCGCGCAGAATCGCCAGGTTCGCGCCTTCGGCGGGCAAGCCAAGGGCGCGCTGCCAGGCGGTCGGATTGACCGGGTCGCCGAAATCCAGTTCGGAAAAACTGTGCTGGCGCCAGTTGGCCGGCGGGCGGCCATCCAGGAACGGCCGCAGACTGTGGCCGTCCATCGTGTCGGGCACGTCCACGCCCGCCAGGTCCAGGATCGTGGGGGTCACATCCACCGATTCCGTCGGCAGCCCGACCGTGGTGCCGAAACCGTCGCGGTGCCGGGGATCGCGGATCATCAGCGGGACGTGATAGGCCGCGTCGTAATAGGTCATCTTTCCCCAGGCATGGTGATCGCCCAGCATTTCGCCGTGGTCGGCGGTGACCACGACCAGGGTGTTGTCCCACTGGCCGGTCTCTTTCAGGAAATCGAAGATCCGCCCAACGTGGTGATCGACCTCTGCCGCCAGTCCAAGATAGATCGCGCGCAGCTTGGCGATGTTTTCGGGCGTCTCTTCCAAGTCGGGAAAGCCCTCGACGTTGGACGCGAGCGATTTCGCCGCCAGCAAAGGTGCGTTGAACGGGTGCGCCGCCGCCTCTGCCGTCCTGTCGCGTGTGCCTTCGGGGGCGGGCAGGGTGGCCGGGTCCACCAGCCGGTTATAGGGCGCGGGCGCGACCAGCGGCGGGTGCGGCCGGATGAAGGTGACATGCGCGAACCAGCCGGTGGGCCGGGCGCGCAATTCGTCGATCACGCGGTTGGCCAGGAACGCGGTGTCGCTGTCTTCGGCCTTGTAAAGCGCCGGGTCATCAACCCGGTCGCCATCCGGGCGGAAGATGTCCGGATAGGGTGGCACGTCATACCCCTTGGCCAGCAGGTCGGCGCGCCAGGGCCAGGATTCCTCCAGCCGCATCTCGCAGGCTTCGACAAAACCCGGCATCACCTGTTCATAGGATTTCAGTTGCGGATCGCTGGCGTGATAGTCGCGCGGATCGGGCGTGCTGTCGGTATAGCCGAACAGCAGCGGCAGATAGCCCGCCTTGCGGATTTCCGTCGCAAGGTTCGGCTTGTCCGAAGGCAGCGGCGTACCGTTGCGGGTGGCGCGATGGTTCATCGCGTATTGCCCGGTCAGAATCGACGCGCGCGACGGTCCACAGGGGTTGGTCACAGAAAAATGCCGGTCAAAGCGCACCGCTTCGGATTCCAGACCGCGCAGGTTCGGCAGGTCCACATGGCTTTCCAATGCCCCGCGCAGGCAATCCGCGCGCAATTGGTCGATGATGACGAACAGGATGTTCTGTCGTTCCGCCACGTCTTCCCCCAGGTCTTCGTCGCCGCCAGGTCAGGAAATACAACCCCACGAGTCGGATCAAGAATTTTGTGCGGGGATTTGTGGTTATCTGTGGCTCTTTGTGCAGAGCGTGAGCGTCTCCGGTCCCCTTGCGATCACGCTATGCCACGCAGCACTCGCATGAAAGACCGGATCACGGGCACATCACGACGCATCGCCAGGTGAATCACGGTTTCCGTCATGCCCAGGTCGATCCCGTCGATCGGCACCGCCCGAAGGCGCGGATCGCGCCCCATCTCGGCCTGAGAGATAAAGCCGATCCCTGCGCCCGAGGCCACGACCTCGCGCATCGCTTCACGGCCCTCGACCTCGATCACCGGGGTCAGGCGCACCCCGGCCGCGCGTGCGCCGGATTCGATCCCCGCGCGGGTGCGCGAGCCCTTTTCACGAAAGATCAGCGGGTGGCGGGCAAGCTCTTGCAAGGACAACGAATTGACCCGCTCCGGCAGATACCCCTGTTTCGCGATCGCAAGGATCGGCGTTTCGCCCAGATCGACGCTGTCCATGTCCGCCGCCGGGGCGTGACTGCCCAGTACGCCGATTTCCGCATCATAGCTGCGCAGCGCCGCCAGAACGGCTTCGGAATTGCCGCTGCGCAACTGGATGAAGACATCGGGGTATTGCGCGCGGAACCGGCCCAGCACTTCGGTCACGTGTAGCGCGCTGTCCGCCACGATCCTCAGCGTGCCGGTGACCGAGGCCCGGCTTGCCGAAAGCTGCCGTTCGATCTGGTCCTCTGCCTCGAAGAACCGCTTGGTCAGCAAAAACAGGTCTTCGCCCGCGGGGGTCAGCCGCACCTGCCGCCCGTCGCGCTGGAACAGCAGCACGTCATGGGCCTGTTCCAACTGCCGGACCTGATCGGAAATCGACGGCTGCGACACATGCAGCGCCGCCGCCGCGCGCGAAAACCCGCCGTGCAGGGCGACATGGTGAAAGGCGCGGATTTGGGCGTATCTCATGAATGTATAGGTATGGCTTATGAAAAGATAAGAAAAGAAGATTTCACATATAGGTCGCGTCAGGGCATTCCAGCCCCCAGATGAACACCCAAGGAGTCGCGCCATGACCCAGTTCGAACCGCCCCGGATGGGGGAACCCTATCTTCTGACGCCGGGGCCTTTGACCACCGCATACGAGGTGAAAGAGGCGATGTTGCGCGACTGGGGCAGCTGGGATGGCGATTTCCGCGCCATGACCGCCAGCCTGCGCGCGCAATTGCTGGGCCTTTTGGGCGATGCCGCCACCGAATACGACTGCGTGCCGCTGCAAGGGTCGGGATCCTATTGCGTCGAGGCGATGCTGGGCAGTTTCGTGCCGAAGGATGGCAAAGTCCTGGTGTTGGCCAACGGCGCCTACGGGCTGCGGGCGGCCAAGACGATGGACTACCTGGGGCGCGCCTGTCACCTGCTGGACAAGGGCGATTACCTGCCGCCGCGCGGGGCCGAGGTTGCCGCGATCCTCGCCAATGATCCGGCGATTACCCATGTTCTGGCGATCCATTGCGAAACCTCGTCCGGGATCCTGAACCCGGTCGAGGAAATCGCAGAAGCCACCTTTGCCGCCGGGCGCAAGTTGCTGATCGACAGCATGTCGGCCTTCGGCGCGGTCGAGATCGACGTCGCCAAGGTGCCGTTCCAGGCGCTGGTCAGTTCCGCCAACAAATGTATCGAAGGTGTGCCCGGTTTCGGCTTTGTCCTGGCCCGCAAGGAAGAAATTGCCGCCAGCAAGGGCAACAGCCATTCGCTGTCGCTCGATATCCACGCCCAGTGGGATTACATGGAAAAAAGCGGCCAGTGGCGGTTCACCCCGCCGACCCACGCGGTCGCGGCCTTCCTCAAGGCGCTGGAGATGCACGCCGAAGAAGGCGGTGTGAAGGGCCGTGGCGCGCGCTACACCCGCAACCGCGACGTGATGGTGGCCGGGATGCGGGCACTGGGGTTCGAAACCCTGCTGGAAGACCGCTGGCTGTCTCCGATCATTGTGACCTTCTTCAACCCCGCCGATCCGAAGTTCGATTTCACCCGGTTTTACGACCTGATGAAGGCACAGGGGTTCATCATCTATCCCGGCAAGCTGACCGTTGTGGACAGCTTCCGCGTCGGCTGTATCGGCCGTATGGACGAACACGTCATGACCCGCGTCGTCGCCGCTGCCAAATCCGCGCTGGACACGATGGGCGTGGCCAGTGCCGCCCCGCCCGCCGCCGCGCTTGAAGAGCGCAAGAAACTCGCCGCTTGAGGACCCGAAAGACATGAGCATTTCCACACCCGTCACCGCCAATGGCCGCACCTACCCGGTGCCGAAAACCTGCGCGATCGCCATCTGCCTGGATGGCTGCGAACCCGAATACCTCGAGGTCGCGATTGCCGAAGGCCTGATGCCGACGCTCAAGCGGATCCGCGAAACCGGCACCGACCGGTTGGCCCATTCGGTGATCCCGTCGTTCACCAACCCCAACAACCTGTCCATCGCCACCGGGCGGCCGCCTTCGGTGCACGGCATCTGCGGCAATTACCTGTACGACCCGGAAACCGGCGAAGAGGTGATGATGAACGACGTGCGTTTCCTGCGCGCGCCGACGGTGTTTTCGAAATTCTACGAGGCCGGCGCCCGCGTCGCCATGGTCACCGCCAAGGACAAGCTGCGCGCGCTGCTGGGCTCTGGCCTGAAATTCGACGAAGACCGCGCGATTGCTTTTTCCTCGGAACGCTCGGGGGACACCACCAAGGCCGAACACGGCATCGACAACGCCAGCGACTGGCTGGGCATGCCGGTGCCCGAGGTCTATTCCGCCGACCTGTCGGAATTCGTCTTTGCCGCCGGCGTCAAGCTGCTCAAGGAATGGCATCCGGACGTGATGTACCTGTCGACCACCGACTACATCCAGCACAAGTTCGCCCCCGACGAACAGGGCGCCAAGGATTTCTATGCCATGTTCGACCGCTACCTGACCGAACTCGATGCGTTGGGGGCAGCCATTGTCGTCACCGCCGATCACGGCATGAAGCCCAAGCACAACGCCGACGGCACCCCCGCCGTGGTCTATGTGCAGGACCTGCTGGACAGCTGGCTTGGCAAGGACGCCGCGCGGGTAATCCTGCCGATCACCGATCCTTATGTCGTGCACCACGGGGCGCTTGGCTCTTTTGCCACTGCCTACCTGCCCGACGGCGCCGACGTGGATGCCATCGTGCAGCGGCTGAAGGGTGTTGACGGCATGCTGGAGGTCACCACAAAGGCCGAAGCGGTTGAAAAATACGACCTGCCCGCCGACCGCATCGGCGATGTCGTCATGATCTCGACCGAGAACATGACGCTGGGCACGTCCGAGCACTGCCACGATCTGGCGGCGCTGAAGGAGCCGCTGCGCAGCCACGGCGGGCTGACCGAACAGGAAGTCCCGTTCATCGTGAACCGCGTGATCGACCTGCCGGACGCCCCGGTGCTGCGCAATTTCGATGCGTTCTTCTATGCCACCACCGCGGCAGCGCTGGAACCGGTTTCGGCCTGAGGGAGATGGGAATGACCGTGGAAATCCGACACGAGGCGATGCGCATCGGGGGCCGCAAGGTGACCACCCCAGACGTGATCGAGGTGCTTTATCCCTATACCGACGAGGTCGTCGGCACCGTGCCCGCGGGCAAGGCCGAACACGCGGCAGAGGCCTTTGCCATCGCCGCCGCCTACCAGTGCAAGCTGACACGCTATGAACGCCAGCAGATCCTGTATCGCGCGGCTAACCTGATCCGCGACCGGCGCGAGGAGCTCGCGCATTGGCTGGTGCTGGAACTGGGCATCTGCAAGCAGCACGCGCTCTACGAGGCGGGGCGCGCCTATGACGTGTTCACCTTCGCCGGGCAGCTGGCGATCATGGATGACGGCCAGATCTTCAGCTGTGACCTGACCCCGCAGGGCAAGGCGCGCAAGATCTATACCAAGCGCGAACCGGTCCGGGCGATTTCGGCGATCACGCCGTTCAACCACCCGCTGAACATGGTCGCGCACAAGATCGCCCCCGCCATCGCCGTGGGCAGTCCGATGGTCTGCAAGCCCACGGAACTGACACCGCTGACCGCGCTCACCCTGGCGGATATCCTGTACGAGGCGGGCCTGCCGCCCGAGATGTTCCAGGTGGTGACGGGTCTGCCCGCCGATATCGGCGACGCGATGATCCTCGATGACAACATCGACATCATCACCTTCACCGGCGGCGTGCCGGTGGGCAAGATGATTGCGTCGAAAGCCAGCTACAAGCGGACCGCGCTGGAACTGGGCGGCAATGACCCGCTGATCATCCTGAACGACCTGTCGGCAGAGGACCTGGCCAAGGCGGCGACGATCGCCGTTGCCGGGGCCACGGGCAACTCGGGCCAGCGCTGCACCGCGGTCAAGCGTATCCTGGTGCAGGACAGCGTGGCGGATACCTTTGTCCCGCTGGTTCTGGAGCGCGCGAAGGCGCTGCGCCATGGCGACCCGATGGACCCCGAAACCCAGCTGGGCTGCGTGATCCATTCGAAGGCCGCGGAAACCTTCGAGCGGCGGGTGTTCGATGCCGAGAAAGAGGGCGCGCAGATCCTGTATCACCCCGGCCGCAGGGGCGCACTGCTGCCGCCGATCACGGTTGATCACGTGCCCCATGACAGCGAACTGGTGATGGAGGAAACCTTTGGCCCGATCGTGCCGATCGTGCGCGTGCCCGATGACGATGCCGCGGTGATGGCGATTTCCAACTCGACCCAGTTCGGCCTGTCCTCGGGCGTCTGCACCAACGATTTCCGCCGGATGCAGGCCTATATCGAGGGGCTGAACGTGGGCAACGTGAACATCTGGGAACAGCCCGGCTACCGGATCGAGATGTCGCCCTTCGGGGGGATCAAGGATTCCGGAAACGGGGTGAAGGAAGGCGTGCTGGAGGCGATGAAATTCTCCACCAATGTGAAGACCTATTCGCTGCCCTGGCCATAAGCGCGGGCCTTCGGGTTTCGGACCGGGCTGCGCCCGGTCCGACCCGCGCGGCTGCGCCGCGTCGAAAAAGGGGGGTGCGGCTGCGCCGCGTTGAAAAGGGGGGGCGCGGCTGCGCCGCGCATGGGGGCTCTGCCCCCATACCCCCGAGGTATTTGGAAAACCAAAGACGAAGCAGGTTTGTAGCAGGATGGGCATGCGGCATACGGAAGGCGAGGCGAATACCTCTGCGGCGCGGGCCGCCTGGGCGGCGCGCGAAGATCATAACGCGACGCAGGACCTGCTTTCGCGGGATGCGGATGCCTTCTTGCACCAGTCGCTGTCGTCACCCTGCGTGGCGACGATTGCCCGGGCCGAGGGCATCTGGATCGAGGATACCGCCGGGCGGCGGTTCATGGATTTCCATGGCAATTCCGTGCACCACATCGGCTATGGTCACCCCCGGGTGATCGCGGCGATCAAGGACCAGCTGGACAGTTTGCCGTTTTCGCCGCGGCGGTTCACCAATGACGTGAGCGTGACCCTGGCCGAGCGGCTGGCGGCGCTGGCGCCCGGTGACTTGGGAAAGGTTCTGTTCACCACCGGCGGGTCGGACGCGGTCGAGGTGGCGCTGCGGTTGGCGCGGGCGGCGACCGGGCGGTTCAAGACGCTGAGCTTCTGGGATGCGTTCCATGGCGCGGGCTTTGGCGCGTCGAGCGTGGGGGGCGAGGCGACCTTTCGTTCCGGCATTGCCGGGCCGCTGTTGCCGGGGGCGGAACACGTGGCGCCGTTCAATTGCAGCGCCTGCGCCTACGGGCATCCGGGGCCGGAGACCTGCGGGCTGGCCTGCGCGAAGATGGTGGAGTTCGTGCTGCAACGCGAAGGCGACGTGGCCGCCGTGATCGCAGAGCCGATGCGCGCGGTGCCGGTGGTGCCGCCGCCGGGCTATTGGCAGGCGGTGCAGGCGGCCTGTCACCGTCATGGTGCGTTGTTGATCATGGATGAAATCCCGACCGGGCTGGGCAAGACCGGACGGTTCTTCGCCTTCGACCACGACGGGATCACGCCGGACATCGTGGTGCTGGGCAAGGCGCTGGGGGGCGCGACCCTGCCATTGGCCGCGGTCGTGGCGCGGCGGGACCTGGACGTGGCGGGGGAGTTCGCCATCGGCCACTATACCCACGAAAAGAACCCGGTGACCGCGCGCGCGGCACTGGCGACGCTAGATGTGATCGAGGACGAAGGGCTTGTGGCGCGGGCGGCGCGGCTTGGCGCCCGTGCCATGGACCGGCTGCGCGACCGGCTGTTGGGCTGTCCCATCGTGGCGGATGTGCGCGGGCGCGGCTGCCTGTTCGGGGTGGCGATCTGTGCGCCGGATGGCCGCGCATCGCCCGACCTGGCCGAACGCATCTACTATGCCTGCCTGGCGCAGGGGCTGAGTTTCAAGATCAGCGCGGGCAACGTGCTGACGCTGTCGCCGCCGATGGTGATCGCCGAGGCCGATCTGGACCGCGCGCTGGAGATCGTCGAAACCGCCATCCTGGATGCCGCGGGTTGAGCGGCACGGTCTTTGCCATCGTGCTGCTGGCGGCGGTGATGCACGCCGGGTGGAACGCGCTGGTCAAGGCATCCGGCGACCGGCTGGCACTCATGGGATTGATCTCCGTGGGTCATGTGCTGCCGGCGCTGGCGCTGGTGCCGTTCGTGCCGCTTCCCGGGTGGGAAAGCGTGCCATACATCGCCGCCTCGACCGCGATTCACTGGGGCTATTACTGGCTGTTGACCGTGGCGTACCGTCTGGGCGACCTGTCGCTGGTTTATCCCATCGCGCGCGGGTCTGCGCCGCTGTTGGTGGCGCTTGGCGCGCAGATCTTCACGGGCGAGCATCTGCCGCCGCTGGCCTGGGCCGGGGTGGGGGTGGTGTCGTTGGGCATCTTCCTGCTTGCATTGCGGCCACGGGGCGGGGCGCTGCCGCTGAGCGGCATGGGGGCGGCGGCGCTGGTGGCGCTGCTGATCACCGCCTATTCCATCGTCGATGGCACCGGGGTGCGGCTGCCCCAGATGGCGCTGTCCTATGTTGTCTGGCTGTTCATCGGCGAAATCCTGTTTGCGGCCTGGGCGCTGTGGGTGCGGCGGGCGGCCTTGCCGGCGATTTCGCGCCGTGGCCTGTGGATCGGCATTGCCGGGGGCGTGGTGTCGGCAACGGCCTATGCGCTGGCGCTTTGGGCCAAGACCCAGGCCCCCATCGGCATGGTCAGTGCATTGCGCGAAACATCCGTGCTGATCGCGGCGCTGATCGGGGTCATTGCCTTTGGCGAACGGCCCGTGGGCATTCGGCTGTTGTCGGGGGGGGTGGTCTGCGTGGGCGCGGCGCTGCTGGCTGTGGCCTGAGGACAGCTGCCGCAAGGTAAACCCACATTGCCCCACAAATTGCGCCTTGCGGGCCTGTCTTTTTCTGGCTAGTCGTGGAAAACGACGAGCCGCCGCAGCAGGACAGCCCTTTGCTCAAACAGATTGACACGCATCATACCCATCGAGAGGTGGAGTTGCTTGAAACTTTGCGCAGCCTGGGCGGGTCTGCCCGCACAGCGGCGCTGGCAGAGGCACTGAACGTGTCGGAAGAGACCGTGCGCCGCACCGTCAAGGCGCTTGCCAAGGCGGACCTGGTGCAGCGGGTGCATGGTGGTGTCTATCTGACCAACGTCGACGCCTATGCGCCGGTGCATTCCCGTCTGAACCGCAATGCCGCCGAAAAGATGCGCATCGCCAACAGCGCTGCGGCGATGATTCCGAACGGGGCCAGCGTGTTTCTGGATGTCGGCTCGACCACCACCTACCTTGCCGAACGGTTGAAGGATCATCGCAACCTGACCGTCGTGACCAACGCGATCAATGCCGCGCAGGCGCTGGTCGGGCGCAACCACAACCAGGTGTTTCTTGCGGGTGGAGAGATGCGCGAGGCGGAATTCGGTACCTTCGGTCCGGAAACCGCCGCCTATATCGCGCGGTTCAACATCGATATCGCGGTGCTGAGCGTGGACGGCGTCGATGCCCAGGCGGGGTTCCTTCTGGCCGGATCGGCAGAGGCGGACCTGGCGCGGTCCGTGGCGGCGCAGGCGCGCCGCGTGATCGTGGTCGCGGACCAAAGCAAATTCGGCCAGGGCGCGCCGATGGTGGCCTTCCCGGCCGAACAGGCCGACGTGTTGATCACTGACAGCGCGCTGCGCCCGCCGTTCCAGCACAGCCTGGACGCCTGGCAGGTCGAGGTCGTGCTGGCGGGCGCGTGATCCGCCGGCCTAGATCGGCAGATAGTCCACCAGCGCACCGGCCGCGCGTGCGGGATCGTCAACGGGGCGCACCACCAGCGCGTTTGCCGCGCCCAGAACGCTGAGCAGGCTGCTGTCCTGACGTTCGAAAATCCGCAGACCGTCCGGCCCCAATGCCGCGCGCATGTAATGTTCGCGTGGGCCGTTCGCGCCAATCGGCGCGGCCAGCGGCGCGGTCAGGCGCGGGGCAGGGGCGGTGCCCAGGCCCAGCAAGGCACGGATCACCGGCGCCACGAAGACATGGCCGCAGACCATGGCCGACACCGGGTTTCCGGGCAGGCCGATCATCATCTTGCCGCCCATCCGGCCCGACATCAGCGGCTTGCCCGGGCGCATCTTGACCTTGTAGAAGGCCCGGCTCATCCCCAGGGCCTCGGTCACACCGGCAACCAGATCGTGATCGCCAACCGACGCACCGCCGATGGTGATCACCAGGTCGGCGTCGTCGGTCAGATCGAACGCCAGCTTCAGCGACTCCACGTTGTCGCGCGCGATGGGCAGCAGGCGCGGCTCTGCCCCGATCTGGTGCAGCATCGCGTGCAGGCCAAAGGTGTTCGACGCGATGATCTGGTCCGGCCCCGGCTCTTCCCCCGGCATGACCAGTTCGTTGCCGGTGGAAATCAGCGCGACCCTCGGGCGGCGCGTCACCGGAACGGTGGGGATGTTCATCGCCGCCAGAAGGGCGACATCGTTGGGCGTCAGGACACGCGGCGCGGGGATCTCTGCCCCGGCGGCGAAATCGTTGCCGGCGGGGCGGATGTTGGTCCCGGAGTCGAGCTTGTCGCCGATCGTGATCGTGTCGCCGGTGCGGGTCACGTCCTCTTGAATGACGACGCGGGTTGCGCCGGCGGGCACCGGCGCGCCGGTGAAGATGCGCACCGCCTGACCCGCACCGACCGTGCCGTCATACCGCAGCCCGGCGGCAGATTCCCCGATCACCGTCAGCATGTCGCCGGGCCGCGCGGCCGTCACCGCATAGCCGTCCATGGCTGAGGCGTCGAACGGTGGCTGTGTCCGGCGCGCGCTGACCGGGCGGGCCAGCACCCGGCCGACGGCGAACATCAGCGGAACCTCTTCGACCGGCAGCGGCCGGGCCAGCGCGAACAGCGTGTCGAGCGCTTCGGATACCGTGATCATTGCGCCTCGTACCGCCCTGATTTTCCGCCGTCTTTAAGGATCACGCGGATGCCGCCGATCTCCATCGCCTTGTCCACCGCCTTGGCCATGTCATAGACCGTCAGCGCGGCGGTGCTGACCGCGGTCAGCGCCTCCATCTCGACGCCGGTCTGGCCGGTGGTCTTGACCGTCGCCTCGATCTGCAGCCCCGGCAGGTCCGGATCCAGCGTCAGGTCAACCGCCACCTTGGTCACCGGCAGCGGGTGGCACAGCGGGATCAGCTCTGGCGTTTTCTTCGCGCCCATGATCCCCGCCAGCCGCGCCACGGCGATCACATCACCCTTTTTCGCGCGGCCTTCGGAAATGATATCAAAGGTTTCGCGTGCCATCTTGATGTGTCCGGCGGCGACGGCGATGCGGCTGGTGACGGCCTTGTCGGACACGTCGACCATATGGGCATCGCCCTTGGCGTCGAAATGGGTCAGCCCGCTCATGCCGGCACCGGATCGGCCAGCAGGGCCCTTGTCGCCGCGGTCACGTCGTCTTGCCGCATCAGGCTTTCGCCGATCAGAAAGCTGCGCGCGCCGCAGGCGGCCATATCGGCCAGGTCCGCCGGGGTGAACAGCCCGGATTCCGAAATCAGCAGCCGGTCGGCGGGCACATCCCTGGACAGGTCTCGCGTGGTGTCGAGCGTGGTTTCAAAGGTCTTGAGGTTGCGGTTGTTGACCCCGATCAGCGGCGATTTCAATTGCAGCGCCCGGGTCAGTTCCTCGGCGTCGTGAACCTCGATCAGCGCGTCCATGCCCCAGGCGAATGCCGCGTCTTCCAGTTCCGCCGCCTGCGCGTCGCTGACGCTGGCCATGATGATCAGGATGCAATCGGCCCCCAGCGCGCGGGCCTCTGCCACCTGGTAGGTGTCGTACATGAAATCCTTGCGCAGAGCGGGCAGGCTGGTGGCCGTGCGCGCATCGGTCAGGAACGGTTTCGCCCCCTGGAAGGACGGCGTGTCGGTCAACACCGACAGGCAGGTCGCGCCGCCGTCCTCATAGGCCCTGGCCAGCGTCGCGGGGTCGAAATCGGCGCGGATCAGCCCCTTGGAAGGCGAGGCTTTCTTGACCTCTGCAATCAGGCCATACCCGGTATCCTGCGCCGCGCGCAGCGCCTTGGCAAAGCCGCGCACCGGGCTTGCGGCCCGTGCGGCGGCTTCGACCTCTGCCAGCGGCGTGGCGGCCTTGTCGGCGGCCACTTCTTCCAGCTTGTAGGCCTTGATCTTGTCGAGGATGGTCGTCGTCATGCGTTCGTCCAGTCTATCGGCGTGTCTCCCTTGGCAATAAGCCAGTCGTTCACGCGGGAAAAGGGGCGAGAGCCGAAAAATCCCTTGCGTGCGGACAGCGGCGAGGGATGGGCGGTTTTCAGGATCAGGTGATCGGGCCGGGTTAGGTGCGGCGCAAAGCCCTGGGCGTGGTTGCCCCACAGGATCGCCGCGCGGGGGCGGTCGTTCAGCGCGTCGAGCACCTGCGCGGTCAGGGTCGACCAGCCAAGTTTCGCATGTCCCCCGGCCTGACCGGCCGGAACGGTCAGCGCCGTGTTCAGCAGCAACACGCCCTGCCGCGCCCAGAACCGCAGGTCGCCGGTCCGGGGCGCGGCGCCCAGATCGTCGATCAGTTCCTTGAAGATGTTGTTCAGCGATCGGGGCAGCGGCCGCACCTCGGGTTCCACCGAAAACGCCAGCCCATGGGCATGGCCGGGGGTCGGGTAGGGGTCCTGACCAAGGAGGATGACACGGGTCTGCGCGGGCGTGCAGGCGTTCAGCGCGGCGAAAATCCGGTCGCGCGGCGGCAGGATCGGGCGCGGGTCATTTTCCAGCGCGGCGGCGATGCGCGGCCAGTCGGTGGTGAAAAAGGGCAAACTGGACCAGGCAGGAGGGATCATGCGCGCCGGCCCGACAGGTCTGAACGGCTCTGTCCGGCGCTGGCGCCGGGCAGAACGGGCATCTTGTGCCGTGTCGGGGAAATCGGGATCAACCCCGCGTCGCTGCCGCCAGCGCCTCGATCCGGGCCTTGGCGGCACCGCTGTCGATGCTTTCGCGCCCCAGTGCCACGCCGTCGCGCAGATCGCTGACCTTGCCGGCCACCACCAGCGCGGCCGCCGTGTTCAGCAGCACCGCGTCGCGATAGGCCGACGCCTCGCCGTCCAGCAGCGCGGCAAAGGCGCGGGCGTTGTGGTCGGGCGTGCCGCCGACGATGTCTTCGAACGGGTGCACCGGCAGGCCGGCGTCCTCGGGGTGCAGTTCGGTTTCACGGATCGAACCGTCCTCTTCGAGCGCGGCCAGCCAGGTGACACCGGTGATGGTGATTTCATCGGTGCCGTCAGAGCCATGCACCAGCCATGCCCGTTCCGAGCCAAGCTGTCCCAGCGTTTCGGCCATCGGGCGGATCAGGTCACGGGTGAACGCGCCGGTCAACTGGCGCTTGACGCCCGCCGGGTTGGTCAGCGGGCCAAGGATGTTGAACATCGTACGGGTTCCCAGCTCCATCCGTACGGGTCCGACATGGGCCATCGCCGGGTGGTGCATCGGCGCCATCATGAAGGCGATTCCGACCTCGGCCAGCGCCTTTTCGACATGGGCGGCGTCGATCATCACGTTCACGCCCATCTGGGTCAGCGCATCCGCCGCGCCCGATTTCGACGACAGGTTGCGGTTGCCATGCTTGGCCACCGGCACGCCAGCGCCCGCCACGACAAAGGCCGTTGCGGTGGAAATGTTCAATGTGCCCTTGCCGTCGCCACCGGTGCCGACGATGTCCATCGCCCCCTTTGGCGCGACGACTTTGTTGCACTTGGCGCGCATCACGGCCGCGGCCGCAGCATATTCCTCAACCGTTTCGCCGCGTGTGCGAAGCGCCATCAGCAGGCCGCCGATCTGTGCCGGGGTCGCTTCGCCCTCGAACAGGATGGTAAAGGCGCTTTCGGCCTCTTCCCGGGTCAACGGACGGTCGGCGGCGGCCCCGATCAGGGGCTTGAGGGTATCGCTCATGCGGGGACTTTCAGTTCGTTCAGGAAGTTTTGCAGCAGCGCATGGCCATGCTGCGAGGCGATGGATTCCGGGTGGAACTGCACGCCGTGAATCGGCAACGTCTTGTGTTGCAGACCCATGATTGTGCCATCCTCCAGCCAGGCAGTCACCTCAAGGCTGTCGGGCAGGTCGTCACGGCGCACCACCAGCGAATGATAGCGCGTCGCCTCGAACGGGGACGGCAGGCCCTTGAACAGCCCCCGTCCAGTGTGGTGCATCAGCCCCATTTTGCCGTGCACGATTTCATCATGGCGCACCACGGTGCCGCCAAAGGCCTGGCCGATGGTCTGGTGTCCCAGGCAAACCCCCAGCAAAGGCGTGCCGGTTTCGGCGGCGGCCTGCGTCATGGCAAGGCAGATGCCCGCCTGCGACGGATCGCAGGGGCCGGGCGACAGCACGATGCCGGCGGGATTCATCTCCATCGCCTGCTGCACGTCCAGCGCGTCGTTGCGGAAAACCTCGACTTCGGCACCAAGGTCGCCCAGGTAGTGCACCAGGTTGTAGGTAAAACTGTCGTAGTTATCTATCAGCAGCAGCATCGGGTCGCTTCTTGGGTTCCGGGGGCTGGTCGCCCGTGGCAGGATCGCGGTATACATGCACAGGGGCAAGGCGCAGCGTCAAGGGCGACAGGGCCGCCGGACAGCACAGAAACCGGGAAACGGTGGCGTAAGGGCAGAGAGAAGGACAGACGGGTCATGGCAAAGAGCGTCTTGGCGGGATTGCTGGGTGGCACCGCGGTCGCCGCGCTGATCGCGATGGGCGTATCGCTGGCCGTGGGGGTGCCGGAACGGCTGCGCCCACCTGTGCCGCTGGCCAATCCGCCGGTGACTGAAACCGCCCGCATCGCAACGCCCGATGTGGCTGACGGGGCCGCGCCCGCAACCACCCCCGGCACCGACGCCCCCGTGACCGAGGCACCATTGCCCGGCATGGCTGCGCCGGGCGCGGGCACCGACAGCGCGCTGGCCGGTGACGTCACCCGGCCCGGGGCCGTCCCCCGTGTCGGCACCGATGTCGCCAAGCCCGAAGCCGGGACCAGTGCCGAAGGCGGACCCGCAACCACGGCGACGGGCGAGTCCCCGGTGACGCTTGCCCGCTCGGGGGGAAGCCCGGCCGCTCCAACGGCCGAGGCCGGGCCAAGCCTGTCAACCGATCCGGCCCGGATGCCCGTCACCGCACCGGCGCCCGAGGCGCCACGCAGCGCCGAACAGGTCGCGGCCTTGCCGACCATGCCGGGCAGCAGCGCGGAACCGGCCGTTCCGGGGGCGAGGCCGACGCCGGGCGCGCGGCCGCAATCGCCGGACACCACGCCCGAAACGCTGCCGCAAGCGGCTCCGGCGCCGCTGCCAGATGCGCCAGAGGCCGGCGATGCCCCGGCCGCGCCCGCGGTGGCTGCGGCCCCCGATGCGCCGGCCGTGTCGCAACGCCCGGCGACGCCGGCCAACCCGGCCTCACCCGGGGGGACGGCACCGGATGCGACGCCGGTGCCTGACGCCACCCCGGCAGAGCCGCCGCAAGCGGCGCAACCGGCGCGGCCCTTTATCCGGCGGCCCGCCAGCGATACTGACGATCCCGGTCCGAAGATCGGTGCGCCGGCAGGCAGTCTGCTGGACCGCGACGCGGTGCCGACCAACCGGCTGAGACGCGACGAGGGCGCAGCGCCGCAGGCCGATGACGATCTGCCGCCGCTGCGCCGCTTTGCAATCCCGGTCAATGTTGATCCGGAACAGCCCCGCATGGCGATCGTGCTGATCCATGACGGCATCGGCCCGATGACCCCTGATGCGTTGTCGGCCTTTCCGCTGCCGCTGACCATTGCCGTTGACACCGCCTTGCCCAACGCCACCGCTCTGGCAGAAGAGTATCGGTCATTGGGGTTCGAGGTGATGGCCCTTGTCGACGTGCCCGGCACGACGCAGCCCTTCGACGCGCAGGCCGCTGTACAGGGCGCGCTGGCGCAGGTTCCGGCCGCTATCGCGGTGATGGAAGGGGTGGGCGACGGGCTTCAAGGTTCGCGAGCGTTGTCGGGGCGCGTGGCGCAACTGATGCTGCAAACCGGGCACGGGCTGGTGATGCTGCCCAACGGGCTGAACACGGCGCAATCGCTGGCCAGACGCGAAGGTGTGCCGTCGGTCACCGTGTTTCGCGATTTCGATGGCGACGGCCAGACCCCGCGCGTGATGCGCCGGTTCCTGGATCAGGCGGCGTTCCGCGCGCGGCAGGTGGGGGCGGTGGTGATGCTGGGGCGGATGCGGCCCGACACGGTATCGTCGCTGTTGCTGTGGGGATTGCAGGACCGCGCCACCGCGTTGGAACTGGTTCCGGTGTCGAACGTGCTTTTGATGCCGCCGGACGGCACCTGAGGTCTATTCGAAAAAGATCGCAGCCTGGTTGGTTTCCGACGTCACGGTCACCACCTCTGCCCAGTTGACGCTGCGCACCTTTTCGCTGGTGGCGGTGACGAATTGCTTGGTGTCGTCGTCAAGGACGTTGAACGCGGCGGTATAGTAAGACTGCGGCAGCATGTGCAGCGTCATCGCCAGCGCAAATCCCAGCAGTGCGCTGCCACTGTTATAGTAGCGGCGCGCCCGGAACAGGGCGCGCAGGATATGATAGCCAAGAAACACCACCGAAATCGACAGCGATGCCGACAGCGTCGCCATGACCGGATCGTGCATCGAGCGCGGCAGGGTGCTGCCATCCAGCGCGATTTCCACGCGGGTCCGGTTGAAGGCCACGAAAACGATGATGTAGGTCCAGAAGAAACCGATGTTCCACCACAGGAACGGGCGTTCCCCGCGCCGGTCCCGACGCAGGTGAAAGGGGGTGCGCAACCGGTACCGGCGGTCCACGCTGGCCAGCCGGTGGTAAAAGTCGTCACGCGTCTGTTTACGAACTATGGGTCTCATCACGGTTAACTCATAGGCCCGAAACGTGGCGTAAATGTGGATCGAACGCGGAGGAATGCTGGCTTTACCGGACGGAAACCGCGAAAATTTCCTAATGATTTTAAGGATTGACGCTGGATAGGGCCAATTGTGGCGCGTACGCCCGGGTTTGGCGCGAAACATGCGCCAAACCCGGGCGCGCCGGCCAGACAGTGCGCCGGCTCAGCTGACCGCGGCCAGCACCCGCGCCCAGCTGCGGATGCCCTTGTGGAAGCTTTCGAGATCGTATTTCTCGTTCGGGCTGTGGATCTGGTCGTCGTCCTTGCCAAACCCGATCAGCATCGCGTCCATGTCCAGAAGGTTCTTGAAATAGCCCGCGATCGGGATCGAGCCGCCGCAACCGACATAGGCCGCCGCGTCCGGCCATTCGTCCGACAGCGCTTGCCGGGCGGCCTCGAACGCGGGGTGGTCGGTCGACATGACCGACGCGGGCGAGGCGCCGTGGCCCTTGAACTCGACCTTGCAATCGGCGGGCACCATGGAGCGGACATGATCGCGAAAGCTTTCGCGCAGTGCATGCGGGTCCTGCTGGCCGACAAGACGGAAACTGATCTTGGCGCTGGCCTTGGACGGCAGGACGGTCTTGAACCCGTCCCCCTCATAGCCGCCGGAAATCCCGTTCACTTCGCAGGTCGGGCGCGACCACAGCATTTCCAGCGCGCTGCGGCCCTGTTCGCCCGCCGGATCGGCCAGCCCGACGTCCCCCAGGAAGGCCGAGGCGTCGAAGCCCAGCCCGTCCCATTGCGCCTTCAGCGCGTCAGGGATTTCCGGCACGCCGTCATAAAAGCCCGGCACGGTGATCCGCCCTGTGTCGTCGTGCAGTGCTGCGATGATCCTGGCCAGCACGCGGATCGGGTTCATCGCGGCACCGCCGTACATGCCCGAATGCAGGTCCTTGTCGGGACCGGTGATACAGACCTCTTCGCCCAGCAGCCCACGCAGCATGGTGGTGATCGCGGGTACCCGGCTGTCGAACAGGCCGGTGTCGCAGATCAAGGCGATATCCGCGGTCAGTTCCGCCGCGTTGTCCTTCATGAACGGGATCAGCGAGGGCGAGCCGCTCTCTTCCTCTCCTTCGAAGAAAAAGGTGATCTTGCAGGGCAGTTCCCCGTGCTCGGCCTTCCATGCCCGGCAAGCTTCGACAAAGGTCATAAGCTGGCCCTTGTCGTCGGACGATCCGCGCCCGCGGATGACACGTCCCCGGGGGGTGTCTTCGATTTGCGGGTCGAACGGATCGCGGTCCCAAAGCGTCAGCGGATCGACAGGTTGCACGTCGTAGTGGCCATAAAACAGCAGGTGCGGGCCGGGTCCGTCGATATGGCCCACGACCATCGGATGGCCCGACGTCGGACGCTTGCTGGCCTCGGCACCAAGCGATTGCAGATCGGCCACCAGCCAATCGGCGGCACGGTCGCACTCGGCCTTGAAGGCCGGATCGGTCGATATCGAGGGAATGCGCAGCAGATCCAGCAACCGGTCGGTTGCCGCCTCCAGATCGGAATCGATACGCGCCAGCACGGGATCGAGCGACATGAGATGTCCTTTCATGTTTGAAGTGATGCGGAGCGTATTGATGCGCGGGCAAACTGCAACCGGATTTCGGGCGGGATCGGCAAGGTCTGGCCTGATCGCCGTGCAGTGCCAGGGCCACGGGCAGGGCGGAACGATTCGTCTGCCGCAGTGCAGCGCTAACAGCGCAAAACCGGAAAACTTGTTTCCGATATGCGACATTTGCGCCTGACAACCCCCTGAAATCCCGTGACTCCTTGGTCGGGTTGACCCAAATCAAGGCTGCGACGGTTGGTCATTCCTTAAATATTTGCCACAAGCACGCCCAACCGCTAGTCATTCATAAAACTGAATGCGGAAATGTATACCGTACCACACCGCGCATCGCGCAGTGCAAGGAAGCAAGAAGGAGGAGCCCGGTGGACTACACCGCGAAACTCGACATCGCCCTGAACCGTCTTCACGAAGAAGGCCGTTACCGGACGTTCATCGACATCGAACGCAAGAAGGGCCAGTTTCCGCACGCGACCTGGTGCAAGCCTGACGGCAGCGAACAACCGATCACAGTCTGGTGCGGCAACGACTATCTTGGCATGGGTCAGCACCCCGTTGTCCTGGCCGCCATGCACGAGGCGATCGACGCCACCGGCGCAGGGTCGGGCGGCACCCGCAACATTTCCGGCACCACCGTGTATCACAAGCGGCTGGAAGCTGAACTGGCCGATTTGCACGGCAAGGAAGCGGCGCTGCTGTTCACCAGCGCGTACATCGCCAACGATGCCACGCTGTCGACCCTACCCAAACTGTTCCCCGGCCTGATCATCTATTCGGACGAACTGAACCACGCCTCGATGATCGAAGGTGTGCGCCGCAATGGCGGCAACAAGCGTATCTTCCGCCACAACGACGTGGCGCACCTGAGAGAGTTGCTGGAAGCCGACGATCCGCACGCGCCCAAGCTGATCGCGTTTGAATCGGTCTACTCGATGGATGGTGATTTCGGCCCGATCGAAGAAATCTGCGACCTCGCGGATGAATTCAACGCACTGACCTATATCGATGAAGTCCACGCGGTGGGCATGTACGGCCCGCGCGGCGCAGGTGTCTGCGAACGCGACCGGTTGATGCATCGCATCGACATCATCAATGCAACGCTGGCCAAGGCCTATGGCGTGATGGGCGGCTATATTGCCGCCTCGGCCAAGATGTGCGACGCCGTGCGGTCCTATGCGCCGGGCTTCATCTTTTCGACTTCGCTGGCGCCGGCGCTGGCGGCTGGGGCCCAGGCCTCTGTTGCCTTCCTGAAGACCAGCGAAGGCCAGAAACTGCGTGACCTGCACCAGGAACGCGCCAAGATCCTCAAGACCCGCCTGAAGGGTATGGGGATGCCGATCATCGATCACGGGTCGCACATCGTGCCGGTGATTGTCGGCGACCCGGTCCACACCAAGCAACTGTCCGACATGTTGCTGGAAGGCTATGGCATCTATGTCCAGCCGATCAACTTCCCGACCGTGCCGCGTGGCACCGAACGGCTGCGCTTCACCCCGTCTCCGGTTCATGGTCCGGGCGAAATGGACAAGCTGATCCGTGCAATGGACCAGCTATGGAGCCACTGTGCGCTGAATCGTGCCGAATTGAGCGCCTGACCTCTCTGCAAGTGCAAAATCACTTGCAGTGTGCTAACCTGCCGGAAATAAACGCATGGATCGAATCGTAATGGTCCATGCATGTTGGGCAGGCATGGGGCGATCAGAGATGGTGGAAGTGGGGCTACCGGCATGATCGGGTGGAAATCCCAGCGCAAGGACTCCTTCGAGGTCGTTGAGCCAAAGGGCTTTGACGATTTTGAACTGCGTCTTGGGGATCTGATGCGCGGCGAACGGGCGACGATGGGCAAGTCGCTTCTGGACGTACAGCGCGAATTGCGGATCAAGGCCAGCTATATTGCGGCCATCGAAAACTGTGACCCGTCTGCCTTCGATACCCCGGGCTTCATCGCCGGTTACGTACGGTCCTATGCGCGCTATCTGAATATGGACCCGGATGAAACCTATGCCGCGTTCTGCGCCGAAAGCGGGTTTGCAACCGCGCATGGCATGTCCGAAAAGGCATCCAGCATCCGCAAGTCCGACGTGATCGCACCCTCGGTGAAATCCGCCGATCGCGATATGTTCACCCAGCCCAACCTGCCGTTTGCCCCGGGTGCCGACAGCTTTCTGTCGCGGATTGAACCGGGCGCGCTTGGCTCGACACTGGTGTTGCTGCTGCTGATGGGCGGGATCGGCTATGGCGGCTGGTCCGTTCTGCAAGAGGTGCAGCGTGTCCAATTGTCGCCGGTGGAACAGACCCCGGTGGTGCTGTCCGACCTCGACCCGCTGCAAACTGCGGTCAAGCCTGTGGCCAATTCCGGCGATGCCGACATGGCCCGCGTCGACGCTGGCAACGGGGCCGGTGTGTTCACTCCTCCGGGGTCCGAGGCGATGGATCGCCTGTACCGCCCTCAGGCGCTGGACGTGCCGGTACTGATCGCGCGCGATGCGCCGATTTCCACGCTTGACCCGTCGACCGTCGGCGCCTTCGCCGAGGTGGCACGCCCGAACCTGCCGCAGATCGACACCGACAGCGCAGTTCAGATGGCGCTGACCGATCTGGGGGCGATTGCAGCCGATCCCGATGCTGCTCCGGTGCCGCAGCCCAAGGTGTTCGCCGATGGCGCGCCGGGCGTGACCATCGTTGCCGTGCGCCCGTCCTGGGTGCGCGTGCGCTCGGCCGAAGGCACTTCGATCTACGAGGGCATCATGAACGCCGGGGACACCTGGTCGGTGCCGCAACTGGCCGAGGCGCCGACGATCCGCGTCGGCGAATCCGGGGCGATCTATTTTGCCATGAACGGCAACGCTTACGGCCCTGCCGGTCCCAGCGGCTCTGTCACGTCGAACCTGCCCTTGGCGGTGGATCACCTGATCGCCACCTACCAGGTTGCCAATATCCAGGCGGATACCGATCTGGCCCGCGTGGTGGCCGAACTGGCCGACGCCCCGGTTCAGGACTGATCCTTTCACAACCCTGTCAGTACCACGCCCCGGGCCCGCCCCGGGGCCTTTTCGTTTGCGCCGTTCCGCGCTACACCACGCCGCAACAGGTCTGCCCGACAGGAGCCGTCAGATGAGCCTCAACCCCGTCCGTCCCTGGCGCAACATCTATCGCCGCGAAAGCCGCCAGATCATGGTCGGCACCGTGCCGGTTGGCGGAGATGCGCCGATCACCGTGCAGACCATGACCAACACGGTCACAACCGACATCAAGGGCACGATCGCGCAGGTCCAGGCCGCCGCCGATGCCGGGGCCGATATCGTGCGCGTCTCCGTCCCCGACGAAGACAGCGCCAGGGCGCTCAAGGACATCGTCCGCGAAAGCCCGGTGCCGATCGTTGCCGACATCCATTTCCACTATCGCCGCGGGATCGAGGCCGCCGAGGCCGGCGCCGCCTGCCTGCGCATCAACCCGGGCAACATCGGCAGCCAGGACCGCGTGCGCGAGGTGATCCGGGCCGCGCGCGATCACAACTGTTCGATCCGCATTGGCGTGAACGCGGGCAGCCTGGAAAAGCACCTGCTGGACAAATACGGCGAACCGACGCCCGACGCCATGGTCGAATCCGGCCTCGACCACATCAAGATCCTGCAAGACAACGATTTTCACGAATTCAAGATCAGCTGCAAAGCCTCCGATGTGTTCATGGCCGCCGCCGCCTACCAGAAATTGGCAGAGCTGACCGACGCCCCCATCCACCTGGGCATCACCGAGGCCGGCGGGCTGATGAGTGGCACGATCAAATCTGCCATTGGTCTTGGCAACCTGTTGTGGATGGGCATCGGCGACACGATCCGCGTCAGCCTGTCCGCCGACCCGGTGGAAGAGGTCAAGGTCGGCTACGAGATCCTGAAATCCCTGGGTCTGCGCCATCGCGGCGTCAACATCATCTCCTGCCCCAGTTGCGCGCGGCAGGGGTTCGACGTGATCAAGACCGTCGAGGCACTGGAAAAACGGCTGGAACATATCAAGACCCCGATGAGCCTCAGCATCATCGGCTGCGTCGTCAACGGCCCCGGAGAGGCGCTGATGACCGACGTGGGCTTCACCGGCGGCGGCGCGGGCAGCGGCATGGTCTACCTCGCGGGCAAGGCCAGCCACAAGCTGTCGAACGCGCAGATGGTCGATCACATCGTCGAACAGGTCGAAAAGAAAGCCGCCCAGATCGAGGCAGAGGCCGCGGCCGAGGCGACCGAATAACTCCTGCCTTCTTCTGGCGGAAAATATCCCACGGGGAGCGCGAGGGGTGTGAAACCCCTCGCTCCCGCGCGCGGCATCCGCGCTACCGGTTCAGATACCGCTGCAACACGAACACCGGCACATCACCCCGTACCATCATGTCGGGCAGCACGTAGGACGGCAGCAGGTCCAGCCCCAGCCGGCCCATCAACGCGGCATCTTTGGGGGTTTCATCCACGCGGATCACGGCAACGCGCAGCGCGCCGGCCTCTGCCAGGGCCGACAGGTCGCGTTCCGCCGTGGCGCAGCTGGCGCAGTCGGACGCGGTGAACATCACCAGCGCCGGCCTGCCCGCCGGGCCGAACCCGTCGCGGGCGGGGTCGAACAGGATCGCCGCCTCGCGCCCGATCAACGCAAGGTCATCGGCAATCGCGTCTTGGTAGGGGGAAGGGCCGGACAGCGCCTTTGCGACGATGTCCGGCTCTTCGGTCAGCAGCGCGCGCAGTTCGGCCCCAAGCGCCGCCCGGTCTCGGGATGCGTCGAACAGCCCCTCGGCCGCCCCCGACCCGCCGACCAGCATCGCACCCAGCGCCAGTGTGCGCACGGGCTCAGCCCTTGTCGCGCAGGTCCGCAACGATGCCGCGCATCGCGTCCAGCGGCACGTAGCCGCGCAGCATCTGGTCGCCCAGCACGAACGTGGGCGTGCCGTTGATCTGCAGCCGCCCGGCCAGTTGCCGGGTCTCTGTGATCACGCGGTCGACCTCGGGCGAGCCCATCTTGTCAAGGATCGCATCGGCATCCAGCCCCAGCGAGGTCGCAAGCCGGCGCAGCGCGGGCTCGGACGGCTCACCCTGCAGGGTGATCAGCGCGTCGTGCACTGATTTATAGGCCACGTCCCCGGCCACCATCCGCGTCGCGATGGCGAATTGCGACGACACCACCGAGGCGTCGCCAAGGATCGGGAATTCCTTGACGATGAAGCGGATATTGCCGTCGCTTGCGACCAGTTCGGACACTTCGTCATGCGCCTTGCGGCAATAGCCGCAGCGGTAGTCGGTGAATTCGACCAGCGTGATATCGCCGTCGAGGTTGCCGCCGACCCAGGAAAATCCGTCGTCGAACAGCGCTTGGGCGTTGACCTGAACCAGCATCGCGTCGTTCTGCTGGGCCTGTTCCTGCTGGCGCGCTTCCAGAACGGCAACGGCCTCCATGATGACCTCGGGGTTGTCCAGCAGGTACGCGCGCACCTCGGCACGGAAGGCGGCGCGTTCTTCGGTCGACATGTCGGTGATGTCGAAGGCCAGCGCGGGCGTGGTCATCGCGGCGCAAAGCGCCAGGGCGGACAGGGCGGTTTTCATTCATTTCTCCTTGCAGAAATCTTAACGGCGTTTCGCCTGTTGCGCTGCATGTAACACATCCATCGCGCGGTTCCATGGGCCGGATCCGCGCGGCAGCAGCGCCTCGGCGCGCTTGGCGTGAATCGCGGCGTTTTTCAGATCGCCCTGAAGGGCATAGCGTTCCGCCGTCACCACCGAGGCCATGCCGTTGTTGCCGGTCTTGGCATAGGCGACCGCCAGGTCGCGCAGCAGGCGTGGGTCGCGGAAATCGCGGGCACGGGCGGCCTCCAGCACCTTGAGCGCCTGTCCCGGTTGTCCGGCGGCCAGCAGCGCACGGCCATAGCCGCTGAGGATCAGCGGGTGATTGCCGGCCAGCTTGGCGGCACTGGCATACACACTGGTCGCGGACTTGTACTGCCGGCTTTCCAGCAGGATCTGCCCCTTGAGGTCCAGATACAGCGCATCGTTGCGGCGCAGCGCCAGGGCCGCATCGATTTCCTTGGTCGCGCGATTCAGATCGCTCTGCCGATGATAGGCCACGGCGCGGCGCATGTGGGCGATATCCTTGCTGACGCTGTCATCCGCGCGCCGCAGGGTCCAGCCCGGGGCGCGCAAGAACGCCGACAGCTTGCCCTTGGCCCGGTCGAACCAATAGTCTGCGGTGGGGTTCGGCGCGGTTTTCTTGCTGACGCTGGCCACCAATCCGGCCAGCGCCCGCCGCCGGTCGGAATTCATCGGGTGGGTGCGCATGTAGGGGTCTTGCCGCGCCTCTGACAGCACGTCCTGTCCCCGGAACAGTTCCTGCACGTCCATCGCGCCTTGCGGGTCGATGCCCGCCCGAACAAGATACCGGACAGAGCTGATATCGGCCGAGCTTTCCTCGGCCCGGGTGTGGGCAAAAAACAGCCGCATGGCAGAGCTTTGACTGCCGATGGCCAGCCCCGCCGCGGCCTTGCCCCCACCCGAAGCCGCAGCCGCTGCGGCCAGCGCCATGCCAATCCCCGCCGCGGTGCGCGCGCTGCGGAAATTCGACAACCGGCGCGAAATATGGCCGTTGGTGATATGCGCGGCCTCGTGCGCGATCACCGCTTGCAAGGCGGCAGCGCTGTCCAGTTTCAGGATCAGCCCGGAATGGATGAAAATCGCCTGGGTATCGACGACGAAGGCATTCAACGTGCCGTCGTGCACCACAAGGATCTTGACCTGGCTCGGGCTCAGTCCGGCGGCATGCAGCACCGGCTTGGCCAGTTCTGTCAGGGCATATTCTATGTCGGCATCGCGCAGCAGTGACGCGGCGCGCAACGGGGCCGCCGCCAGCAGTGCGGCGCACAGCATCACCATCGCTCCGATTACCTGCACCCGCCGCATTGACCTGCCCTGCCTTTCGCCCGTAACTCCTGCCATCGGCGGCAGTGTAGGGAGAACGGCATGAGAAACTCAAGACGGGGGGCGGTTGATCCCTTCATTGTGATGGATGTCATGGAAGCCGCCCGCCAGGCCGAGGCCGGGGGCCGTCACATCATCCACATGGAGGTGGGCCAGCCCGGCACGCCCGCGCCCGCCGCCGCCCGCGACGCGCTGGCCCGCGCGATGCAGACCGATCCGCTGGGGTATACCGTGGCGCTGGGGCTTCCGGCACTTCGGGACCGGATCGCAAGGCTTTACGGCGATTGGTATAATGTCGATCTTGACCCGGCCCGGGTGGTGGTCACGCCGGGGTCGTCGGGGGGCTTCATCCTTGCCTTTTCGGCGCTGTTCGATGCCGGTGACCGGGTGGCACTCGGCGCCCCGGGCTATCCGTCCTATCGCCAGATCCTGAAGGCCCTGGACCTTGTCCCGGTCGAGGTGCAGGCTAGGGCGGAAAACCGCCTGCAACCCACGCCCGAGGACCTGGCCGGGGTCGACTACGACGGGCTGATGGTTGCCTCTCCCGCCAACCCCACCGGCACGATGCTGGACCGCGATGCGCTTGGCGCGCTGGTCGATGCCGCGCAGGCGCGCGGGGCGGCGTTCCTGTCGGACGAGATCTATCACGGCATCGAATATGACCGCAAAACCGTGTCCGCGCTGGAAATCAGCGACGACGTCTGTGTCATCAACAGTTTTTCCAAATATTTCAGCATGACCGGCTGGCGCGCGGGCTGGCTGGTGGTGCCCGAAGGCCAGGTGCGCCAGGTCGAGCGGCTGGCGCAGAACCTGTTCATCTGCCCGCCCCACGCAAGCCAGATCGCCGCCCTTGCCGCGATGGACGCGACCGAAGAGCTGGAGGCCAACATGGCGGTCTATCGCAAGAACCGCGCGCTGATGCTGGAAGGGCTGCCCAAGGCCGGGTTCGACCGGATCGCGCCGCCGGACGGGGCGTTCTATGTGTATGCCGATGTCAGCCACCTGACCGACGACAGCCGCGCCTTTGCGCAGGATATCCTTGCCGAAGCGGGAGTTGCGGTGACACCGGGGCTGGATTTCGACCTTGACCGCGGGGCGGGGACCTTGCGGTTTTCCTATGCCCGTGCGACGGCGGATATCGAAGAAGGGCTGGAACGGCTGCGGGCCTTCATGCGGAAACGCGGGCATCTGGCGCAATCGTGACCCGTCCTGCGCGCAGTGTCTTGTCGAATGTCCGCGACCGGAAGGCGCGACTGGTGTAGGCTGGGCAAAAGGCAACCAAGACCGTAATGGCGATGAGCAGATTTGTTTTGATCCTGTCCGTTCTGGCCGGGCTGCTGGGAGGCCCGCTTTGGGCCCAGGGCTTCGGGGCGCTGGCCCGGCTTGATGCCGGGGCCAGCCACCTGCGCGACCGGACCTTTGGCGGAAGCGAACTTGTGCTGACGCTGAGCCAGGGCGTACCCTACCGCGTTTTCACCCTGACCGAACCGAACCGGCTTGTGCTGGATTTCCGCGAGGTCGACTGGCAGGGCACCGATCCGAAGGCGTTGCTGGACAGCAAGCGCGTGAGCGAGCTGCGGTTCGGCGGCTTCCGTCCCGGCTGGTCCCGGCTGGTGGCGGTGCTGAAAGAGCCGCTGGCCGTCACCACCGCCGGTCTTGCGACCGAGGGGCAGGGCGGCGCCGTGCTGACCGTGGCCTTGTCGCCGGTGACGCAGGCCGACTTTGACCAGACCGCCGGTGCGCCGCATGACCCGCGTTGGGACCTGCCGCCTGCCGCCGACGTTCAGTCGCCGCGAGACCGCAACGCCCCGAACCGTCCGCTGGTTGTGATGATCGACCCGGGCCATGGCGGCATCGACCCCGGTGCCATCAACGGCGAGGCGACCGAGGCGCGGCTGATGCTGGCGATGGCACGCGAACTGCGCGAGACCCTGCGCCGCGAAGGCGGGTTCGAGGTGCATCTGACCCGCGATTCCGACACGTTCGTTTCGCTTGAGGCGCGGGTGGAACTGGCCCATGCGGTGCAGGCCGATGTGTTCATCTCTTTGCACGCCGATGCGCTGGCGGCGGGGCAGGCCAGTGGCGCGACGGTTTACACCCTGTCAGACGAAGCGTCCGACGCGGCATCCGCCGCGCTGGCCGAACGTCACGACCGCGATGACCTGCTGGCAGGTCTGGACCTGTCGGGGTCGGACGACCAGGTCGCGGGCGTGTTGCTGGACCTGGCCCGGCTGGACAACACCCCGCGCAGCGAGGCAATGGCGAAATACCTTGTCGCGGGGATCCGCAACGCGGTGGGCCGGGTTCACAAACGCCCGTTGTTGCAGGCTGATTTTTCCGTCCTGAAGGCCGCCGACATTCCGTCGGTGCTGGTCGAGGTCGGGTTCCTGTCCACCAATGACGACCTGCGCAACCTGCAAGACCCGATCTGGCGCGCCAGCATGGCGGCGGGGCTGCGCGACGGTCTCAAGGCGTGGGCGCTGGAGGACGCGGCGCTGGCGCGGCTCAGGCGGCAATAAGTGCGGTCACATCTGCGGGAACCCGCCGGTTGCCGGGCGGTAATGCTTTTGACCGCAAGGCGGTTCCGGTATACTGAGCGCCAAACTGTTAAAGGGCGCTCAGCATTGATCCGCTTCATCCTTTCCTTCCTTGGCTCGATCTTCAGCGTTGTGACGTTGGGGCTGATGATGGTTGCGCTGACCATCGGTGCGATTTTCTGGATGTACGGCCGCGATCTGCCCAGCCATGAAAGCCTGGCCCAATACACGCCGCCCACGATCAGCCGGATCTATTCGGTACAGGGCCGGATCATCGACGAATTCGCCCAGGAACGCCGCCTGTTCACCCCTGCCGATGAAATTCCGGACCTTGTGAAACAGGCCTTCATTTCGGCGGAAGACAAGAATTTCTACCAGCACAAGGGCTATGACCTGATGGGCATCGCCGCCGCAGCCTTTGATGCGGTGAAATCGCGCGGCTCGAACGTGCGGGGTGCGTCGACCATCACCCAGCAGGTGATGAAGAACTTCCTGCTGTCCGGCGACCGCCGGGTCGAACGCAAGATCAAGGAAATCATCCTGGCCAGCCGCGTGGAAGAGGCGCTGTCCAAAGACAAGATCCTGGAACTTTATCTGAACGAGATCTTCCTCGGCCAGAACTCGTACGGGGTGACCGCTGCGGCGCAGACCTACTTCAACAAGTCCCTGTCGGAACTGGCCCCGCACGAAGCCGCGATGCTGGCGTCGCTGCCCAAGGCGCCGGGCGATTATCACCCGGTGCGTCGCAAGCAGCGTCTGACCGATCGCCGCAATTTCGTGCTGAAAGAGATGTACGAGAACGGCTATATCACCAAGGCCGTTTATGAATCCGAGCGGCAGCAGCCGCTGCGCTCGGTCCAGAATGGCGATTTCGAGCCGTTCCAGCAGCAACTTCCGCCGCGCGACTATTTCACCGATGAAATCCGTCGCCAACTCAGCCGCGACTTCGGCGAGGGCGAATTCTTCTCGGGCGGGTTCAGCGTGCGCGCCACGGTCGACCCGGAAATGCAGGTTCTGGCCGCACGATCGTTGCGCAAGGCGCTGGAAGATTACGACCGCAGCCTGGGCCGCTGGCGCGGCACCGGCAAGGAAATCGACGTTGCCGCGCTGGATGACGAAGACAGCTGGCGCGCAGCGCTGGCCGAGGTGCGCGTCGCCCGCGACATTGATCTTGACGGCGTCTGGCACGTCGCCGTGGTACGCGAGGTCGGCGATCAGTCGATGCGCTTGCTGATCGAAGACGTGCAAGAGTCCGAGGCAGAACCGTTCGTCGTGCCGCGCAAGGACATTGCCTGGATGAAGGGCAGCTTCAAGGACAACTTCAAGCCCGGCGACGTGGTGCATGTGCGCCGCATGACGACGGGCAATGACGGGCAGGGCGATTTCATCCGCTGGACGCTGCGGCAGGTGCCGCAAGTGCAGGGCGGTTTCATGGCGATGGACGTGAACAACGGCCGCGTGATCGCGATGCAGGGCGGCTTCAGCTATCAGAACTCGGTCTTCAACCGTGCAACGCAGGCGATGCGCCAGCCGGGCTCCAGCTTCAAGCCCTTCGTCTATGCGTCGGCGCTGGACAGCGGCTATTCCCCGGCCACCATCGTGATCGACGCCCCGATCGAAATCGACACGCCGCAGGGAGTCTGGCGACCCAAGAACGCCAGCAACCAATATTATGGCCCAACCCCGTTGCGCACCGGGATCGAACGGTCGCGGAACCTGATGACCATCCGCCTTGCGCAAGAGGTGGGGATGGACGTGGTCGGCGCCTATGCCGAACGGTTCGGCGTCTACGAACACCTGTCGCCGGTGCTGGCCAACGCGCTGGGAAGCCAGGAAACCACGCTTTACCGCATGGTTGCGGCCTATGCGATGTTCGCCAACGGCGGCGAACGGGTAGAGCCCACGCTGGTCGACCGCGTGCAGGACCGGTTCGGCCAGACCGTTTATCGTCACGACCGTCGCGAATGCCTCGATTGCGAAAACCCCGCCATCCCGCGCGACCTGAGCCCGCAGATCGTATCGCATCGCGAACGGGTGATGGACCCGGTGACCGCCTATCAGCTGACCTCGATGATGCAAGGCGTGGTGCAGCGCGGCACCGCCTCGGGCACGGTCAAGCTGCCGGTGCCGACCGCGGGCAAGACCGGCACCACCAACGATGCCAAGGACGTCTGGTTCATCGGCTTCACCTCGAACATCGTGGCGGGCTGCTACATTGGCTATGACCAGCCGAAATCGCTGGGCCGCGGCGCGTCGGGCGGCGGCATGTGTGGGCCGGTGTTCCAGCGTTTCATGACCGAGGCGATCCAGAAATACGGCGGTGGCCGGTTCAAGGTGCCGACGGCTTGCATGTTCATCAACATCGACCGCTATACCGGGGCCCGCCTGTCGGATTCCGCCAGCGGCCCGAACGTCGTGTCGGAATGTTTCCGTGATGGCGAAGAGCCGATCTTTGGCATCCAGTTCGACGGCGGGTTCGCCATGGGTGGGAATTTCGACATCATTCAGCATGACGCTCAGGGCCAGGAAGTCACCACAACCACCGGCAAGCGCGTCACCGTCGGCCCCAAGGCGAGCTTTGGCTCGCTCAGCTCGGGCGGGCTGTACTAACCACCGAAAGACGCGCCGCACGTTCCACGGCGCCCCGGCCCAAGCCCGCTTGTCGCGCGGCTTGGGCCTTGCTATCAGGCACATCTGAAACTTCAGACGGAAATACCGGACATGCGTGCAGAAACCGAAAACACCGTGGCAAGAATCGAAAAATCGCTGGAGCTTCTGGCCCAGCGGCTTGGCGACACCGCGCAGCACCGGCTGGAGGAATTCAACGCCCGCGTCGAAGATCCCGACCTGTGGAACGACCCCGCCGCCGCGCAAAAGCTGATGCGCGAACGCCAGTCGCTGGTCGATGCGATGGACACCTACCAGTCGATCAGGCAAGAGCTGTCCGACAATGTCGAATTGATCGAACTGGGCGAGATGGAAGACGACGCAGAGGTCGTGGCAGAGGCAGAGGCCGCGCTGACCGCGCTCGCCGACAAGGCCGCCACCAAGGAACTCGAAGCGCTCCTGGACGGCGAAAGCGACGCCAACGACGCGTTCCTGGAAATCAAGGCAGGCGCCGGCGGGACCGAAGCCTGCGACTGGGCCTCGATGCTGGCGCGGATGTATGTCCGCTGGGCCGAACGCCGCGGGTTCGAGGTCGAGCTTCAGGAAGAACAGGCCGGCGCCGAGGCCGGGATCAAATCGGCGACCTACCAGATCAAGGGCCACAACGCCTATGGCTGGCTGAAATCCGAAAGCGGCACCCATCGCCTTGTGCGCATTTCGCCGTTTGGCAAGGGCACCCGCGAAACCAGCTTTGCCGCCGTTGGCGCCTATCCGGTGATCGACGACAACATCGAGATCGAGGTGAACCCGGCCGACATCCGCATCGACACGTTCCGCAGTTCCGGCGCGGGCGGTCAGCACGTCAACACCACCGACTCGGCCGTTCGGATCACGCACCACCCGACAGGTATCGTGGTGACCAGTTCTGAAAAATCGCAGCACCAGAACCGCGACATCGCGATGAAGGCACTGAAATCCCGCCTCTACCAGATGGAGCTCGATCGTCGCAGCGCCGAGGTCAACGCCCTGCACGAAGCCAAGGGCGATGCCGGTTGGGGCAACCAAATCCGGTCGTATGTCCTGCAACCCTACCAGATGGTCAAGGACCTGCGGACCAACGTCGAAACCTCTGATACGCAAGGGGTTCTTGACGGCGACCTTGACCCGTTCATGGCCGCGACCCTGGCCCAGAAGGTGGCCGGCAAATCCCGCGCCGACGCCCGCGGCACGGACTGATCGCCCACTCAGGTTTGGTTTTTCGAATATGTTGCGCTGCGGCGCGGCAGAACAATTATCTTGCGCGCGCCAACATTCCTTTGCTTAGATATGTCCCGAGAGGACGCAACGTCAGGGCCAAGGGGAGAGGGCGCCGCGATGCCATATACACCAGAGCTGGGGGTCCCCCAACTTGGAGCCGTCAGTGCAGCCACATTCAAGGAAGCCTTGCGCCGGGGTTGGCGCGACTATCGCCGCGCCCGCGGTTTCGCGCTGATCTTTGCCGGGTTCTACGTGCTCAGTGGCTGGTTCATGCTGTGGCTGACCTGGAGCACCGGCACGACGTTCTGGCTGGTGCTGGCGGCCATCGGTTTTCCGCTGCTGGGTCCTTTCGCCGCCACCGGCTTCTACGACGTCAGCCGCCGGCTGCAACGCGGCGACGCCACCGACTGGATGCAGATCTTCAGCGTGGTCTGGCGTCAGTCCAAACGTCAGCTGCCGTCGATCAGCGCGGTGATCGTCTTCGTTTTCCTGTTCTGGTTCTTCCTGGGCCACATGATCTTTGCCCTGTTCCTCGGCCTGTCCACGATGACCAACGTCAGCAGTTCTTTCGGGGTCTATTTGACCGCCAACGGCCTGACGATGCTTGCCGTGGGCTCGGTGGTCGGTGGTGCCTTCGCGCTGCTGCTCTACATGATCACCGTGCTGTCCCTGCCGCTGCTGCTGGATCGTGAGGTCGATTTCGTCACCGCGATGATCACCTCGTTCCAATACGTGCTGCGCCATCCGGTGCAGATGATCGGCTGGGGCATTTTCATTGCGGTCACCACGTTCATCGCGATGATTCCGGCCTTCGTGGGGCTTTGCGTGGTGCTTCCGGTGCTGGGCCACGCCACCTGGCATGTCTACCAGATCCTCGCCTACGAAACCGCACCCGAGCAAGAGCGGGTGGTTCAACTGGCCTGAAGCCACCCAGCCCCTTTCATCTTTCCGAAAATACTCCGGGGGGCTGGCCCGACGGGCCAGCGGGGCAGCGCCCCAAGCCCGCATCGGTGCTGCCGCATGCTGTCCCGATGCTGACCAGGTTTGCGGGCCGATGGTCCGCACGCCGCTGTTCCGGATCATTGGGTTTTCCGGGCCTCAGGTCTCGCGCCCCATCGCAACCAGCCGTGCATGCAGCCCCGTGGCGCGGACATCGCCCAGTTCCAGCGCATAGACATAGGCATGGGTCAGGTAGAACCCCTGCGCAACCGCGCTGTTGGCGTGCTCCCCGGCCTCGGTATAAAGCCCCACCAGTGCCCGCGTGTCGCCACGGGCATGGGCGGCCAGCAACCGGGCCTCCAGATCGTTCATTCCGCCGCCTGCGCCTGCATGCGATAGCCCTCGACCTGTATCGCCACCCAGTCGTGGAAGCAATGGGTCGGCCCGTCCATCGCGGGCGAAAACTTGCCGCCGTCGAAGCCGCTGGCATGGCGCCCGCGCTGCATGCCCTCGACGACAAAGACGTCTTCCTCGAACACGACCTTCCACTGCGCGGTGTTGCGGGCCCGCAGCGCGGGGTCGGTGTCGGGCACGGAATAGTACAGGTGAATATGCTCTACCGTACGATCCATTCCTTGCGGTTCCAGGATGATCGCGAAAGCATGATCGCGATGGGTGCCCAGCAGAACGTTTGGATAGACCGCCAGGTATTCCGCCTGTTCGTTCCACTTTTCACCGACATCCGGGAAATCGGGAAAGGTGGTGCCGTTGTCGTCGGTCAATTGCCGATAGACCAGCGTTCCCTGACCGGAAAAGGCGCCGGGCTGCTCGATGTTGTAATGGTCCTCCAGCCTGGAATAGCTGTTCAGCCCGGGATGAACCCAGGGCAGGTGATAGCTCTCGCAATAGTTTTCAACCGCCAGTTTCCAGTTGGTCTGCACCTCCAGCGTAAACCGGCTGTCCGCACCGCCGTGATACAAGGGAAGGTCGAATTCGCGCCAGCGGTCGATGGCGCCGGCCATCGCCACGTCAAAGTCCGGCGCATCGCCCGACATGTTGATCCAGACCACGTCCCGCCAGACCTGGCTGCGCACCTCGACCAGTCCCAGCGCGTCACGCTGGATCGCGTCATGGGTGTTCTGCCCCGGGCCCCCGACATGGGGCGTACTGACCAGCCGGCCCTCGGTGCTGTAGCACCAGCTGTGATAGGGGCACCGGATCGCGCCTTCGATTTTGCGCGGCTCTTCCACCAGGATCATCCCGCGGTGGCGGCAGATGTTCTGGAAAACCCGTACCGTGCCGTCCTTGCCGCGCAACAGCAGCAGCGGCATGCCAAGGAAGGTCAGCGGTTTTGCGTCGCCGGGGTCCGGGACGTCCGCTGCCACCGCCAGCCCTGCCCATTGCCGGAACAGCAGCGCCTCGCGTTCTTCGGCAAAGACCGCGGGATCGGTATAGTGCGCGTTCGGCAATCCCAGCGCGGTGGTGACGGGCTGGCGAACGGCGGAAAGGTCCGTGTTCCGGGACATGGCTGCGCTCCTTCTGGCTGGGCTCGGAACGAGTCAACGCCAGTTCGCGCCATTTCGATATCTCAGGGGCGACACGGTTTGTCGCGGCGCGACATGGCAAGGATCACGAGAACGGTTTGCCCACCTGAAGCTGGGTGCGGTGAAACGGCAGAAGGTCTGCCTCGTCGCACAGGCCCGTCGACCGCATGACGCGCAGCTTGTCGGCAAAGCTGCCATTGATGTATTCGACCACCAGCCGGGCGGCGCGCTTTCCGGTCACCGATTCCCGTGCGGTCCGCGTGGTGTAGCCGACCCAGTAATTGTTGTCGAAAGACGACTGCCGCGACAGGTAAGTGAAGGAAAAGGTCAGTGCGTTGCGGCGGCTGACCAGCATTGCCACGCCGCCTTCCTGCGGCATGACGAAGCCGCGGAATTCCCGCGCCTTCGGCGTGGCAGGCAGGCCCTGTTGCACCATCGCCTTCTTCGCCTCGTAGCCGCGCACGAAGGTGTGCTTGTCCTTGCGATAGATCTGCACGACGTTCACCACAAAGGTGCCGTTGTCCATGAAACTGCCCCGGGAAAACCGGTACAGACCGCTTGGCATCAGCTCTTCAGACACCGTTTCCGTGCCGTTGCCCAGGAATTCACGGATCTCTGGGTGGTGAAACAGGTCCGAGGTCAACTCGGCGATTTCGTCGACCGGCTCCAGCAGAATGCGCGCGTCCACACCGAAGAACTGACAAATCTTGTACAGCACATCCGGCCGGGGAAAACTTTCCCCGGACAGGTAGCGGTTGAACTGCGTCCGGTTGATCCCAAGGTCGCGGCACAGCGCCGAAATTGACGGGGCGACCTTCGAAAGCTGACGCAAATTGGCGCCAAACATGTTGCGCAGATCCGCCGGGCTGGGCATGGCCTGAGGGGCTTTCCTGGATGCGGTCATGTGCAATCCACTTCTGGTTGTTGGCTTCTTATCATATCTCGTCAAAGAAGCATAGTTCGCCGCATTTCTGTGAGGCATGGTGCTATTTGGCGTCATAGTTGACGCCAGTTCGACACAAAGATTGCCGGAATTTATACAAATTGCAAGCGTGCGGCCCGGAATCCGAGATATCGCGTGACGCGAGAATCTGCACACTCAAACAGATCAAGCTGGGAGCCCGACCATGAAAGTGGAAACCATGTACGGTGTTGTGCTCTGGAGTGACGAGTCCGAACGCAAAGCGGTGATCTGGTGCGAAGATCACGGCGAACTGGCGTATTTTTCTGCCAACGATCAATCCGCGCTGTCAGGGATGCCCCTTGACGCAGGGGATCTGATCCAATTTGACGTCAGAACAGAGCGCGACCTGCGTCGCGCCCGGAACCTGCGTCTTGTCGGAGAGCGCCAATACCCTGCGATTGCAGAACGATTGACGGGCCGCACAGGGCAAAGGCCAACCGGTGCGGAAAACGTCGTGGCCTTCGCCGGCGCGCCAGGCCGTTAGGCCTGGCACATCGAACTTGGCTCTGTCCGGCGTCAGGCGCCGCGTGACAGCGCCGCAACGCCAGTGCGCGCGATCTCGATCAGGCCCAGCGGGCGCATCAGGTCGGCAAAAGCATCGATCTTGTCCGGCGTCCCCGTCAGCTGGAACACAAAGCTTTCCAGCGTCGAATCCACCACATGGGCGCGGAAGATGTCCGCCAGGCGCAGCGCCTCGACCCGCTTGTCGCCCTGGCCGGCCACTTTCAACAGCGCCAGTTCGCGCTCGACCGAGCCGCCCTCGACGGTCAGGTCATGGACCTCGTGCACCGGCACGATCCGGCCCAACTGCGCCTTGATCTGTTCGATGACCTGCGGTGTGCCGGTGGTGACGACGGTGATCCGCGACAGATGACCTTCATGGTCCACCTCTGCCACGGTCAGGCTCTCGATGTTGTAGCCCCGGCCGGAAAACAGCCCGATGACCCGGGCCAGCACGCCGGCCTCGTTGTCCACGAGGACGGCAATCGTGTGGGTCTCCTGCACATCCGAAAAGGTCGGGCGCAGGTTATAGGCCGAATGCTTGGTCGAGCCCTTCTTGATCTGTAGCGGCGACATGGGTCTTTCCTTCGTCGGGGGAAAACGCAGACACTCCCGTCTTTGGTTTTCCAAATACCTTGGGGGGATCGGGGGGCAAAGCCCCCCGACGGGTCGGACAGGCCGCAGGCCTGTCCGAAATCATCACACCATCACGGCGCCCTTGGCTTCGATCGCGCCTTCGGTCTTGGCGTCGCCCAGCAGCATCTTGTTGTGCGGCTCGCCCGAGGGGATCATCGGGAAACAGTTCTCGTGCTTCTCGACCACGCAGTCGAAGATCACCGGGCCGTCATAGGTCAGCATCTCCATGATCGCGTCGTCCAGGTCGGCCGGATCGGAACACAGGATGCCCTTGCAGCCGAACGCTTCCGCCAGCTTGACGAAATCGGGCAGCGCCTCGGACCAGCTCTGGGAATAGCGGCCGCCGTGCAGCAGGTCCTGCCACTGGCGCACCATGCCCAGGCGTTCGTTGTTCAGGATGAACTGCTTGACCGGCAGGCGGTATTGCACCGCCGTGCCCATTTCCTGCATGTTCATCAGCCAGGACGCTTCGCCCGCGACGTTGATCACCAGCGCCTCTGGATGCGCCATCTGCACCCCGATCGACGCCGGCGTGCCATAGCCCATCGTGCCCAGCCCGCCCGAGGTCATCCAGCGGTTCGGGTCCTCGAAGGTCAGGTACTGCGCCGCCCACATCTGGTGCTGGCCCACCTCGGTGGTGATGTAGCGGTCCATGCCCTTGGTCAGCGCCTCCAGCCGTTCCAGCGCGTATTGCGGCTTGATGACGGTGTCAGAGCCCTTGTAGGTCAGGCATTTCACCGCCTTCCACTTCTCGATCTGGGTCCACCATTTGGCCAGGCCTTCGCGGTTGACCTTGCGGCCGCGCGCCTTCCAGATCTTCAGCACGTCTTCCAGAACGTGGCCGATGTCGCCGATGATCGGCATGTCGACCCGGATCACCTTGTTGATCGAGCTCGGGTCGATATCGACATGCGCCTTTTTCGACTTCGGGCTGAACGCGTCGACGCGGCCGGTGATCCGGTCGTCGAAACGGGCGCCGAGGTTGATCATCAGGTCGCAGCCGTGCATCGCCAGGTTGGCCTCGTAAAGCCCGTGCATCCCCAGCATGCCCAGCCAGTGCTTGCCCGATGCGGGGTAAGCGCCCAGGCCCATCAGGGTCGAGGTGATCGGGATGCCGGTCGCATCCACCAGTTCGCGCAGCAGCTGGCTGGCTGCCGGGCCGGAGTTGATCACGCCGCCGCCGGTATAGAACACCGGACGTTCCGCGGTCTCGATCGCCTCGACCAGCTGGGTGATGGTTTCCAGGTCGCCCTTGACCTGTGGCTGATAATGCGCGGTGCGCGCCTTGGCCTTGGGCTGGTATTCCGCAGAAGCGAACTGCACGTCCTTCGGAATGTCGACAAGCACCGGGCCGGGGCGGCCCGAGGTGGCGACGTGGAAAGCCTCGTGGATGGTGGCCGACAGCTTTTCGGTGTCCTTCACCAGCCAGTTCATCTTGGTGCAGGGGCGGGTGATGCCCACAGTGTCGGCTTCCTGGAACGCGTCAGAGCCGATCATGAAGGTCGGCACCTGGCCGGTCAGAACCACGATCGGGATCGAATCCATCAGCGCATCCACCAGCCCGGTGACGGCGTTGGTGGCTCCGGGGCCGGATGTCACCAGAACGACGCCGGGCTTGCCGGTCGAGCGGGCATAGCCTTCGGCGGCATGCACTGCGCCCTGTTCGTGGCGCACAAGGATGTGACGAATGTTGTTCTGCTGGAACACCTCGTCATAAATGGGTAGCACCGCGCCGCCGGGGTAGCCGAATACCGTGTCCACACCCTGGTCGATCAGGGCCTGAACCACCATTTTCGCTCCGGTCATCTGACGTGTCATCGCTTCACTCCACCTACGACGTCATTTCAATTGCGCAATAAAAAGCCCCCGAGGATCAGTCGGGGGCGCATGGGGGACCAATATGGTGTCCGTTACCGGCCCATGCGCCAAGATCCTACGATGACTACTAGTTCCAGCATCTGTCGAAGCCTTCTGATTGCGTGCGCGGACATTATGGGCATGGGGCAGGGGCGTCAACACCCGAAATACAGAAAAAATGTCTCGGCAGGGGGTAATTTCTTTGCATTTGTTGCGCGGGCGGCGATGTGTCGCGACATTTTCACGAAAAACCGACTCAGGTATCGGTTTCTGTGCGCTGAACCGTAACATCGTGCGCGCAAACGTGAGTTGATTGTAACAGGGCATGGGCGCAAACTGAACTTGAGGGTTCAGTTATGGAGGGTGCCATGCGGCATGTCTTCTTTCGCGATTTTTCCATGGCCCGGGCGGCCACGCTGGCAGGGCTGATTGCCTTGGCCGTGTGTATCGAGGTTCCGGGCCAGACCGTTCAGGCCGGCGGCACTGACGCACCATCTGCCCGGATCATCCCTGCGGTCCACCTGTTCGATCTTGGCTGCGACAAGGCCGAGGACGGGCTGACACTCTGACCGCGCAGCGGCGCTACAGGTTGACGCCCGTGCCTTGAAGCACGCCATGTTCCATCGCGTAACGGGTCAGCCCAGCGGTGGAACTGATGCCCAGCTTGCGTTTGATGTTCTTGCGGTGGGTTTCCACCGTGCGCACAGAAATATCCAGCGCGGCGGCCACTTCCTTGTTCGATTTGCCTTGCGCCAGTTGCAGCAGGATCGTTTGTTCGCGGTTGGTCAGCTGTTCGCCCTCGATCCCTGGCGGTGGTGCCAGCGCCCCCTCCGCGCCGGTGCACAGGTACCGCTCTCCGGTCATCACCACGTCGATGGCGCGCTTGATTTCCTCGGTCGGGACGTCCTTCAGCACATAGCCCATGGCCCCGTGGCTGAGCGCCGAGGCCACGTATTCGCGCGAGTCATGCATCGACAGCACAAGAATGCGTGTTTCGGGCCGGCGTTCGAGTATCATCTCGGTCGCCGACAACCCGCTGACGCCCGGCATGTTCAAATCCATCAGGATCACATCTGCCTGAAGCGTTTCCAGCCGGTCGATCACCTGTTGCCCGTCGGACAGGGTTGCGACGACGCTGATATCGTCAAAGGTTTCCAGGATCGCGGTGATGCCTTCTGCCACCATCGGGTGATCGTCGACGACGACGACGCGGGTTGTCTGGGTCATGCGCGGGCTTTCTGTGATTGAAGTGGGGCGCTTTCGGGTGGCAGCAGGTGGCTCAGCGGGACCTGAGCCTCGATCACGGTGCCGTCCTTGGACGACAGCACCCGCAGCGTGCCGCCCAGCTGGTCCATCCGTTCCTGCATGTTGCGCAGGCCGATGCCGGGGCCGGGGCGGCGGTTGCGGGTCGGGTCGATCCCGCGCCCGTTGTCGGTGATTTTCAGCGTGGCACCACGGACATGGCCCCGCAGGTCGATGGTAACCGCGCTGGCGCCGGCATGACGTTCGACATTGGTCAGCGCCTCTTGCGCGATGCGGTACAGCGCGATCTTGGAATCCTGGTCCAGCCGGTTGCGGAACACCACGGTTTCGAACCGGGTCTGGATCCCGGTCCGGGCGCGGAAATCGTCGGTCAGCGCCTTCAGCGCCGGGCCAAGACCCAGGTCGTCCAGCACGCCGGGACGCAGGTCGCGGCTGATGCGGCGGACCTCGGTGATGGCGCCTGACAGGTTCTCGAGCCCCTTGTCCAGCGTTTCCGACGCCTTTGCGTCGCCGGTCAGGATGCGGCGGCGGGTGACATCCAGCGCGTATTTCACCCCGACAAGGATCTGGCTGATCCCGTCATGCAATTCGCGCGCCACGCGGCCCCGCTCCTCTTCCTGTGCATCGAACACGCGCTGGGTCAGTTCCTTGAGCTTGGCATCGGCCAGCCGCCGCTCGCGGATGTTGATAACCAGTCCCGACATAAAGACCAACAGCAACGCGGACAGGGTGATACCGCCAATGTACAGAAAGGTGCGCCGCACCCGGGTCTCGACCTCGGCCCGCGAGGTGGCCACCGATTCCAGCACATCGTCGATAAAGACACCGGTGCCCACCGCCCACCGCCAGGACGGGAAGGACGTGACATAGGTGATCATCCGCGCCTCTTTCCCGGTGGATGGCTTGGGCCAGAGATATTCATGATATCCCGCGCCCTGCCGCGCGATGCGGATCAATTCGTCGACGACCGGGGTGCCTTCGCTGTCGGTCAGGCCGCTCCAGTTCTGGTTGATCATGTCGGTCTGGCGCGGGCTGACAAGGTTGTTGCCGTCATAGTCGTAGACGAAAAAGAACCCTTCCTCGCCATAGATCATCGCGGCCAGGATCTGCATCACCTGCCGCTTGGCGTCCTCGTCATTGGGGTGGGCGTTGCCGTAGATGAAATAGAACCCGTTGCGCGCCTGGGTGACATAGTTGCGCAGTTCGCGCTTCTTGGCTTCCAGCAGCTGTTCCTCGAGCCCGCGGATTTCCCGTTCGGCCAGCGCGCGCGACTGGTGCGCCACCAGCACCGCGATGGCGCTGGCCGCAAGAATCAGCGGGACAGAGGCCAGAAGAAACAGCTTCTGACCGTAGTTTGGCCGCAGGGATTTCAGCAGGCGCTTCATGGGTCGCTATAATGCCATAACGGTGTGCGGGGGAAAGAACCCTTCTGTCGCGGCTCAGCCGGTTTGTGCCTGGTCGCGGAAGGCGCGCGGCGCAAGGCCGGTGGCGCGGGTAAAGACGCGGGTGAAATAGGCCGGGTCGGAAAACCCCAGTGCATAGGCGATCGTCGCAACGGTCAGGTTGGTATAGACAAGGTTGCGCCGCGCCTCGCGGATCAACCGGTCCTCGATCAGCGCGCTGGCCGGGCGTCCGGTGGCGGCGCGACAGACGCGGGACAGGTGCGTGGGGCTGACGCCAAGGTCTGCGGCATAGTCGGCGACCGGGCGATGATCGGTATAGCGCGCCTCGATCAGCGCCTCGAACCGGGCCAGCAGATCGGGGCGGGCAGGGGCCGCGCCGGGGCTTTCGCCTTCGGTCAGGTCCCGTGCGATCTGTCCAAGAAGAAGTCCGGCCAAAGAGCGCAGGATCTGTGCCCGGCCAAAGGCGCGCCCGGAAAACGCCGCCAAGATCTGTTCCAGCGTGCCACGCGTGTCCTGCGCGCAGCGCAGCACGGCGGGCCGCATCAGCACCGGGCGCAGCCCCTCGACCGGCAACAGCGCCTGATCCAGCATCTCGGCCGCGAGCGTCACCACCAGCCCCTCTGTCCCGGGCTGGAACGAAAAGCCATGCACCAACCCCAAGGGCACGTTCACAACGTCTTGAGGCGCGATTTGTTGGGGGGCACCGTCCAGCGTGACGCGCCCGCCGCCCTGGGCCAGGTACAGGACCTGATGAAGCCGGGCGTGGCGATGCGGGGCGAATTCCCAGTTGTGCAACCGTGACCGGGTCTGTATTGTTTCGCAATGCACGACGTCGGGCAGATCACCTGCCTCGCCGAACAGGTTGAAGTTCAGAATTTGTGGCATGTTTTTCTGTGTCATGTTCGATTCGTACAAGAATTGGCCCAACCGATCCATTCATTTCAGGCCTCCTCAAAGCCAGATTGTCGCTCAACGCACAGGAGGAGGAGGCGACATGAAAACCCAGGTTTGTATCATCGGCGGCGGCCCGTCGGGCCTGATGCTCAGCCAGTTGCTGGACCTGAAAGGCATCGACACCATCGTTCTGGAAAAGCATTCGCGCGAATACGTGCTGGGCCGGATCCGGGCGGGTGTGCTGGAACACGGTTTTGCCGACCTGATGCGCGAGGCCCAGTGCGGCGAGCGCATGGACCGGGAAGGCGAGATTCATGAAGGCTTCTACATCGCTGACAATGGCACGATGTCCCGTATCGACCTTCACAAGTACTCTGGCGGAAATTCCGTCATGGTCTATGGTCAGACTGAACTGACCCGCGATCTGTACGAAGCGCGCGACAAGATGAACGGCAAGGTTATCCACAATGTCGAGGATGTGCACCTGCACGACCTCAACACCGATGGCAAGCCTTACGTCACCTATCGCAGCGGCGATGACATCATCCGCATCGACTGTGACTATGTCATCGGAGCGGACGGCTTTCATGGTGTCAGCCGCAAGTCGATTCCCAAGGACGTGCTCAAAGAATACGAAAAGGTCTATCCGTTCGGCTGGCTGGGCGTTCTCAGCCGTACCAAGCCGGTGAACGACGAACTGATCTATGCAAGGTCGCAGCGGGGCTTTGCGCTGTGTTCGCTGCGCAGCCAGGTGTTGTCGCGCTATTACATCCAGGTGCCGCTGACCGACAAGGTCGAGGATTGGTCGGACGACGCGTTCTGGGAAGAGTTGAAGACGCGTCTGCCGGAAGATGTGGCTGCGCGTTTGGAAACCGGCCCGTCGATCGAGAAATCCATCGCACCGCTGCGGTCCTTCGTCGCCGAGCCGATGCGCTGGGGCAACCTGTTCCTTGCGGGCGACGCCGCCCATATCGTGCCGCCGACCGGGGCGCGGGGGCTGAACTCAGCCGCGTCGGACATCTACTACCTGTACCACGCGATCATGGATCACTACCTGAACGGCGACGATACCGGCCTTGACCAATACAGCCAAAAAGCGCTGGCCCGGGTGTGGAAGGCGCAGCGGTTCAGCTGGTGGATGACCACGCTGCTGCACAGCTTCCCCGACACCATGGCTTATGACCAAAAGCTGCAGCAGACCGATCTGGAGTATCTGTTCTCGTCTGAGGCGGCGCAATCGTCGCTCGCCGAGAACTATGTCGGGCTGCCGTTCTGAGGCGGCTCAAAAGACCACCGGATCGCGCGCAAAGCGGCCAAAGGTCGCCGCGTCTCGCCGGGCCGTCTGACGGCCCGGCGCATTGTTTTCTGCCCTGGCAACGTGCCACCTCGTTTCCGACTTGGCTCGGCCATTACATACGGTGGCAAGGGGCGGTTCGCCGCGCTGCAGCCCGGCAATGCGCCGGGTGTTCTGTGCACCCCGCTGGACGCTTGTTTTCAAGGCAGCCCGTCCGCCAGCCCGGCCCCCGCGCGATCTGCCGCCTATCTTTCTGTTCCGCACCGTGCAAAAACGCTTGCAGCCGTGGAAAACATCGTTCAGCCCCTATTGTATACGAATGCATACAGGTATATGAGGGCGCTGCCGGTCACCCGGCATCTGAATATCGCTGCCCGTTGAACCGGGCAGCCCCCGACCTGCCCTTGGGGCGTCTTTTGGCACGTCCCTGGCACAACGCGAGCAAGCGGAGAGTACGGCACCATGGCTGACAAAACCCCCGATATCATCTACACCGTCGTCGACGAAGCGCCCGAACTGGCCAGCGCGTCGCTGCTGCCGATTGTGCGCACCTTTGCCGGTGCCGCCGGGATTGACGTGGAAACCCGCAATATCTCGGTCGCCGGCCGGATCCTTGCCGCCTTTCCCGATTACCTGAGCGAAGACCAGCGCGTCAGCGACGACCTGGCCGAACTGGGCGAGCTGGTGAAGACCCCCGAGGCCAACGTGATCAAGCTGCCGAACATCTCGGCCTCTGTGCCGCAGCTGACCGCCGCGATCGCAGAACTGCAGGCGCAGGGCTATGCCATCCCGGATTACCCGGCCGATCCGCAGACCGACACCGACCGCGACGTGCGCGCCCGCTATGATGCGATCAAGGGCTCTGCCGTGAACCCGGTGCTGCGCGAAGGCAATTCCGACCGCCGCGCCGCCAAGGCGGTGAAGGAATACGCCAAGAAGAACCCGCATTCGATGGGCGACTGGGCGTCCGACAGCAAGACATGTGTCGCCGCAATGCCGGGCAACGATTTCTTCGCCAACGAGAAATCCGCCACCATCACCGCAGCGCAGGCTGGCGGTGCGAAAATCATCTTTACCGCCGCGGATGGCACCGAGACCGTCCTGAAGGATGGCCTGACCTACCTTGAAGGCGAAGTCGTCGATGCCACCTTCCTGTCGGTCGCGACCCTGCGCCAGTATATCAAGGACGAAATCGCCTCGATCGAGCCGGGGGTGCTGTTCTCGGTCCACCTCAAGGCCACGATGATGAAAGTGTCCGACCCGATCATCTTCGGCCATTTCGTCAGCGTCTACCTGGAAGACTTCATCGCCAAACACGGCGCGGAGGTTGCCGCTCTTGGCTGGAACCCCAATGCCGGTATCGGTGACTTGGAAACGCGGATTGCCGACAAGCCCGCATTGGTGGCCGACCTGGCCGCCGCGCTGGCCAGCCGCCCGCCGATGTACATGGTGAATTCCGACAAGGGCATCACCAACCTGCACGTCCCGTCCGACGTGATCATCGACGCCTCGATGCCCGCGGTGATCCGCGCCGGCGGCATCGGCTGGGGCCCGGACGGCAAGGCCGCGCCGACCAAGTGCTGCATCCCCGACAATTCCTATGCCGGCGTCTACGACGAGACGATCCGCTACTTCAAGGAAACCGGCAAGCTGGACGTGACCAGCTGCGGCGCGGTGTCGAACGTCGGCCTGATGGCGCAGAAGGCCGAGGAATACGGCTCGCACCCGACCACGTTCGAACTGCCCTCGGCCGGCGTGGTGCGTATCGTCCTGGACAACGGCGACGTGCTGCACGAAAGCGCGGTCGAAGCGGGCGATATCTGGCGCTCCTGCACCGTCAAGAAGGCCCCGATCGAAGACTGGATCCGCCTAGGCATCCGCCGTTTCAAGGCCACCGGCCGCGCCGCCTTCTGGCTCGACGCGAACCGCGCCCATGACGCCGAACTGATCAAATATGTCGAACCCGCGCTGCAAGCCGCCGGTGTCGCGATCCCGATCATGGCACCGCGAGAAGCCACTCGCTACACGCTGGTCGAAATGCGCAAGGGCCATGACGTGGTCACCATCACCGGCAATGTGCTGCGCGACTACCTGACCGACCTGTTCCCGATCCTCGAACTGGGCACCTCGGCCAAGATGCTGTCGATCGTGTCGCTGATGCAGAGCGGCGGCTTGTTTGAGACCGGTGCCGGCGGGTCGGCCCCGAAACACGTGCAGCAGCTGGTCGAACAGAACCACCTGCGCTGGGACAGCCTGGGCGAATTCTGTGCCCTTGGCGAAAGCTTCAAGTTCCTCGCCGACAAGGACCGCCCGAAGGCGGCGGTGCTGGGCACCGCTGTCGAAGATGCGACACAGAAAGTCCTGGAAGAGGGCCACAGCCCCGAACGCAAGGTCGGACAGAACGACAACCGTACCAGCCACTACTGGTTCGCCCGCTACTGGGCGGAAGCGCTGGCCGCGCAATCGGACGATCCCGAACTCGCCGCCCATTTTGCCCCCCTCGCTGTGGCCTTGGCCGAGGGCGAAGCCGCAATCCTGGCCGAGCTTCAGGCCGATGAAGGCAAAGCCGTGGATCTGGGCGGCTACTACAAGACCGACCCAGCCAAGACCGCAGCAGTGATGCGCCCCAGCGCCACACTGAACGCAATCATCGGCTAAGGTGACAACATCGTGTGCGGCCCTTCGGGGCCGCACGCTCGATCTGCGGTGCTTTGCAGGCCCCGCGTTCAAGGGGGCGCTGCCCCCTCTGCCGCCTGCAGCGGCATTCACCCCTGAGGTATTTGGAAAACCAAAGACACAAAGGGCGGGGCCTTCATGTCTTTGGTTTTGAAAATACCTCGAGGGTATGGGAGCAGAGCTCCCATGGCGCGCGGATCGCGCGCCCCGGTCGGATCGGCGTAGCCGATCCGAAACCCGATCTACACAGACAGACGCGTCCCGTGTGATCCCCGTTCCCGGTAGGGGGTGGTGTCGTAATGCGCACGGTAGCATTTCGAGAAATGCGACGGCGAGGCAAAGCCGCAGGCCAGCGCCACGTTGATCACGCTCATATCCGTTTGCATCAGCAGGTTGCGGGCCTTTTGCAGGCGCAGCTCCATGTAATAGCGCTTGGGGGACCGGTTCAGGTAGCGGCGGAACAGGCGCTCCAGCTGGCGGGTCGACATGCCGACGCGCTTGGCCAGCAACGCGGGGCTGATCGGTTCCTCGATATTGGCCTCCATCATCTGGATGACCTGGCTCAGCTTGGGGTGGCGCACGCCGATGCGGGTGGGTACCGACAGGCGCTGGGTGTCCTGGTCGGTGCGGATCGAGCTGTAGATAAGCTGATCGGCCACCGCATTGGCCAGTTCCTCGCCATGATCGTTGGCGATCAGTTTCAGCATCAGGTCGATGGACGACGTGCCGCCAGCGGTGCTGATCCGGTTGCCGTCAACCACGAAAACCGATTTGGTCAGGGTGACCTCGTCGAATTCCTCGGCAAAGCTGTCCTGGTTTTCCCAGTGGATCGTCGCTTTCTTGCCGTCCAGCAGACCGGCTTTGGCCAGCGTGTAGGACGCGGTGCACAGCCCGCCCATGGCCAGGCCGCGCCGGGCTTCGCGCCGCAGCCAGTTCAGCAGGCGTTTTGTGGTGCCGTCCTGCACGTCGACGCCGCCGCAGACCAGCACGGTATCGTCGCGGCCAAGCTCGGGCAGGTCGCTCTCCAGCTTGAATTCCACCCCGGCAGAGCACGAGATCGTTTCGCCGCTTTCCCCGGTGATCATCCATGAATAAAGCGATTTGTTCGCCATCCGGTTGGCGATCCGCAGGCTTTCGATGGCGGCGGAAAAACTGAGCAGCGTGAATTTCGGCAACAGCACGAAGACAAAACGGCGCGGCTTTGCTCCGTCGGTATCCACCTCGATGATCTGGCGTTGTATCTGCATTTTCTTCACGTTTTCCGGTGGGAAGTTCGCCCCGGTTTGGGTCAGTTGCACAGGAAACGCAAGGCGGGTCAAGCCAAGACGGCCAAGCTGCGACTTGCCTTGGGTCGCATTTCTGCTATGGCGCTGTCAGCCCGGCTTTTGTATACCGCTGCCCGCTAGCGCTATCAAAAGATGCTGGACCGATGATCGTTTGACCGGAGTAGACTGATGACCGAGTGGCACAAATCCGACTGGCGCAAGAAGCCGCGTATCCAGATGCCTGACTATATCGATCAGGCCGCGCTGGAGGCCGTGGAGGCACAGCTGTCCAAGTATCCGCCGCTGGTTTTCGCGGGTGAGGCGCGCAAGCTGAAGGCGGCCCTCGGGGCTGCGTCGCGGGGCGAGGCGTTCCTGCTTCAGGGCGGCGATTGCGCCGAAAGTTTCGACCAGTTCAGCGCCAACGCGATCCGTGACACGTTCAAGGTGATGCTGCAGATGGCGATGGTGCTGACCTATGGCGCCAAGGTGCCGGTGGTGAAAGTGGGCCGCATGGCGGGCCAGTTCGCCAAGCCGCGCTCGGCGCCGACCGAGGTCAAGGACGGTTTCGAATTACCAAGCTATCGCGGCGACATCATCAACGAACTGGACTTCACCCCCGAGGCGCGCATTCCCGATCCGCGCAAGATGTTGCAGGCCTATACCCAGGCCGCGGCGACGCTGAACCTGCTGCGCGCGTTCTCGACCGGGGGCTATGCCGATGTGCACCAGGTGCACAGCTGGACGCTGGGCTTTACCGAAGGCGACAATGCCGCGCGCTATCGCGATATGGCCAGCCGGATTCAGGACACGCTGGATTTCATGAAGGCTGCCGGCATCGACAGCGACCGAGAGCCCAATCTGCAAACCGTCGATTTCTACACCAGCCATGAATCGCTGTTGCTGGAATACGAAGAGGCGCTGTGCCGGCAGGATTCGACCAGCGGCAAGTGGCTGGCGGGGTCGGGGCACATGATCTGGATCGGCGACCGCACCCGGCAACCCGACGGGGCGCATGTGGAATTTGCCCGCGGCGTGCTGAACCCGGTGGGTCTGAAATGCGGGCCGACCACGACGGCCGAGGATCTGAAGGTGCTGATGAACAAGCTGAACCCGGAAAACGAGGCCGGCAAGCTGACCCTGATCGCCCGCTTTGGCGCGGGCAAGGTGGCCGAACATCTGCCGCGCCTGATCCGGGCGGTGCAGGAAGAAGGCGCCAATGTGCTTTGGGTCTGCGATGCGATGCACGGCAACACGATCAAGTCCTCGACCGGGTACAAAACGCGGCCTTTCGAATCGGTGCTGCGTGAGGTGCGCGACTTCTTCGGTGTGCACAAGGCCGAGGGGACGATCCCGGGTGGCGTGCATTTCGAGATGACCGGCCAGGACGTGACCGAGTGCACCGGCGGCGTCTACGCCGTGTCCGAGGAAAGCCTGTCTGACCGTTATCACACGGCCTGTGACCCGCGTCTGAACGCCAGCCAGTCGCTGGAACTGGCGTTCCTGGTGGCCGAGGAGCTGACGGCGCTGCGCCACGCCGACAAGGCTGCGGCGTCGTCCTGAGCGTCAGCCACACGAGAACAGGAGAAAAGGGCCGGATGCGGGGGCATCCGGCCCTTTTTCGGATGTGTCGATGATCGCGACCGCTTCGAATGCGATGATCACAAGGTCGGTCGTCTGCTTCGAGCCCATATCGACCGATGCAGCCCCGCGTCTGAATGTCCAGTATTAGGCCACACCGCCTTTTCTGCATCTGCAAACGGAAATCTGAAAAGCAAAGACATTGCTCGTTACTTTGACTTTGTCCATCGGTGCTCGACGTCGACCAGACCCGTTCCCTCTTCGATCTCACGGGAAATCTCGACACAGCCTTCCCGGCGATAAAACTTGCGAGCGCGAGGGTTTTCCTCGTAGGCCCATACCGTAATCCACTCTCGATCCGCCTTGGCCATGTCGAGTAAGCGCTTCCCGAAACCGCAGCCCCGTGCATCGCGTGAGACATAAAGGCAGGTAAGGTTGTCGTCTTGCCGAACGCAGAACCCAACGACCTTACCGTTTTCTTCGCAAACCCAAGAGGTATCAACGTGATGCAAACAGCCGGTCCACCATTCCACAACACTCTCGAATTCGTTCAGCTGGCCTAACCAAGGCGTCTCTAAGCTTCAGTCCCGAACGATTTCTGCACAAGCGCGCCCGTCGCGCCCTTCAGCAAGTCGATATTTTTTGTTCATGAAGGCTTCGATCGAATTCTACGAACACTTTGGCTTCAACTTGTAACTGGAGAATTCCTACGAAGCAGCCCTTGGCTCGGCCGCAGCGAAACGGCGCTTCGTTCGCACAGCGGACAATCGGGACGATGAAACCACCGCTTCAAATTTCTGCGTGGGCATGCGCGTGTCTGGTGCGGTGTCGTGTTCAGCGCCCCAGGTAAGCCGTCGACGCGTCTGGCCATGGGCTTTGGCAGGCGCGTCCGGTCCTTTCGCGCATGGCGGTCCCGGGTTGCCGGAACAGGCCATGCTTCGCCGTGGCCTGTGTGCGGGCGAGCCTGCCACGCCTTGCGGTCTTGGGGGTGCCCTGTCGCGTTTCCGGCCCGCTATCCGGCAGGTGAACGCTTTGGACGTGTCAGTCGTTCGACACCACCAGTCGCAGGTGCGGGGTGCCGGACGGTGCCTGCGGGCGCGGGGGGGCCGGACGGACCGGGCGTTCGGGTGTGACGGGAGCGGTTTCGATCGGGCTGACGGTGATCTGCGTGATCTCGAATCGGCGCGGGGTTCGCCCGATGCGGCCGCGCGTGGCAAGGCATCCCAGGGCACGGGTGACATCGCCCAGATCGGACCGCAGCGGCAACAGCAGCATCTTTGCCTCGATCGGCTCTCGTGCGGTGCCAGTGGGGCTGCGCATGTCCAGCCGGATCACGGCCGGTTTGGCAAACAGCGGCTGCGTCGCCTCGGCCAGGTGGGGGCGGGCAGATTGGGTGAACATGCAGCCCAACGGCATGCCGCTGACCGCCATGCCGGCCAGATCCGACAGATGCGCCCCTGCCACCCGCAGCTTGGCCAGCCGTTCGGTCACCCGCTCCGCGATAAAGGCATATTCCAGCGCATCTTCGATCCGGCGCGGGTCGATCTCGGAGCGCAGCGGGATTGCGCCGTCGCGCAGCAGCGAGCTCCAGTAGCTTTGCACCTGGTCAAGCACGGCGAAGTCGCGTGACTTGCGATGCGGTAGCAGCGAAATGACGCCGGTTTCACGATCAACAGACATTGGGCACCTCTGGACGAAAGACAGGGGCAGGGACTGACCCGCCATGACATTGGTTACGCAAATCTTGATACATCACACAGGGCACATTTTCGCCACATTTCTGACCAACTGGTTAATGGTGGGCAGGGTTGCGCCGACCGGTTCAAGGGCGTAACCCGAAGTCAGCCTGTGCGGTAAGGGAGGAGCGCCATGCGCCAGTCGATGACGGGATTTGCCAGTGGACAGGGCGCGGCGCACGGCCTGCGCTGGAGCTGGGAACTGCGCGGGGTGAATGGCAAGGGACTGGACCTGCGGCTGCGGGTCCCGGACTGGATCGACGGGCTGGAACAGGCCCTGAAGGCCGAGATTTCCGCGGCGGTCGCGCGCGGGAACGTGACGCTGAACTGCCGGGTCAGCAGCGAGGACGAGACCGGCGCGCTGACGCTGAACGCGGCGCAGATGCGCTCTGTTCTGGACGCGATGGCCGAGATCGAAGCCGAGGCGATGGAGCGCGGGCTGACGCTTGGCCCGTCGACGGCGGCGGATATCGTGGCGGTACGCGGCGTGCTGGACACCAGCGCGCGCGAGCCGGACGTGGCCGCCCTGCGCACGGCGATGATCGCCGATTTCGCGCCGGTGCTGGTGGATTTCGTTGCGATGCGGCACGCGGAAGGCGCTGCGCTTGTCGAGGTGTTGATGCGCCAGATCAACGAGATAGAAACGCTTGTTGAGGTTTCGCAAGAGGCGGTTTCGTCGCGCCGCGACGAACAGGCCGGCAAGTTGCGCGCGGCCTTGGCACGGGTCATGGACAACGCCGACGGCGTTGACGAGACCCGGGTGGCGCAGGAATTGGCGCTGATCGCGGTGAAATCGGATGTGACCGAGGAACTGGACCGCCTGCGCACCCATATCGCCGCGGCACGCGAATTGCTGGCGGCAAAGGGGCCGGTCGGGCGCAAGTTCGATTTCCTGATGCAGGAGTTCAACCGCGAGGCCAACACGCTGTGCTCGAAATCGCAGAACGCGGAGTTGACCCGGGCGGGGCTTGCGCTCAAGACCGTGATCGACCAATTGCGCGAACAGGTTCAGAACGTGGAGTAACGGGTGCACGCGCGGGTTGCGGTGCGGCCTTTTTTGCGATGAAACCCGGTGCGGGGGCGCTGCCCCCTCTTGCCCCTGCGGGGCAATTCACCCCCGGAGTATTTCGGGAAAGATGAAAGGGATTGGGACGTGATGGCCGAGAGGCGTGGGTTGTTGATCATTCTGTCGTCGCCTTCCGGGGCGGGGAAATCGACCTTGTCGAAAAAACTGCTGGCCTGGGACCCGAGCCTGAGCTTTTCGGTTTCGGCAACCACGCGCCCCCCACGGGAGGGCGAGGTCGATGGCAAGGACTATCATTTCCTGAGCGACGCGGAGTTCAAGCGCGACGTGGCCGAGGACGGGATGCTCGAACATGCCCATGTGTTCGGCAATTTCTATGGTTCGCCCAAGGCGCCGGTGGCGGCGGCGATCGAGGACGGGCGCGATGTGCTGTTCGACATTGACTGGCAGGGCGCGCAGCAGATCCGTAATTCATCGCTGGGGCAGCACACGCTGTCGATCTTCATCCTGCCGCCGTCGATCATCGAATTGCACCGGCGGCTGGTCAGCCGGGGGCAGGATTCGGACGAGGTGATCGTCAAGCGGATGCAGAAGAGCTGGGACGAGATCAGCCATTGGGACGGTTATGATTTCGTGCTGGTCAATGACGATCTTGAGGCGACGTTCGAGCGCTTGAAAACCATTGTGTCGGCCACTCGGCTGCGGCGGTTGCAGCAACCCTGGCTGGTTGATCATGTTCGGGACTTGCAACGGGAATTCGAGGATTTGCAATGATTTACGCATTGGACGGGGTGGCGCCAGAAATCGCCGGGTCGGCTTGGGTGGCACCGGATGCCAACCTGATCGGGAAGGTTGTGCTGGAACAGGATGCAAGCGTCTGGTTCGGCTGCACCTTGCGCGGCGACAACGAGGAGATCCGGGTTGGGCGCGGGTCGAACGTGCAGGAAAACGTTGTGTGCCATACCGATATCGGCTTTCCGCTGGTGATTGGTCCGGGTTGCACCATTGGCCACAAGGCGATGCTGCATGGCTGCGTGATCGGAGAGAATACCCTGATCGGGATGGGCGCGACGGTGTTGAACGGTGCGAAGATCGGCCGGAACTGCCTGATCGGGGCCGGGGCCTTGATCACCGAGGGCAAGGTGATTCCCGATGGGTCGCTTGTCATGGGCGCACCCGGCAAGGTGGTGCGCCAGCTGGACGAGGCGGGACTGGCCGGTCTGCGCAAATCGGCGCGGCATTACCAGGAAAACGCGGCGCGGTATCGCGCCGGGCTGGTGCCTGTATCTGGTGGTTAAGGATCGCTGAATCACCGTGATTTGGGGGCCGGGCCACCCTTGGGGCGCAAATTTTTTTGCGCCCTTTTTGTTGTGTCTTCAGGACCCGGGCAGCGCCAGTCTGGTGGTTTTCAAAAGGTTAATCACCTGATTTTGCGGTGAGACGCGAAATCGCGGGGATCCACGCTGCGGGCCGGCGCGATCTTGTGGGTGTGCCGCTTTCGCAGGGGCGATGCGGGCATCGCGCGCTGTATTAAGTAAATCGGAAAAAATCCATTTTACCAGTGTCTTACGGGACCGTCCCGGGGCCTGAGATTGACCGAACGGGTTTTCCCCGGCAGGTTTGCGCCTTGCTGGATAGGGCGGTGGCCGGATGGCGGCGGCCCTCTCGCATGGCGGAGATCACCGGAGAAGAAAGGCTGTCGAGCAGATGCAGGTGATGATCCCGGAGACGGAAGAGGTCTTCCTCAAGGAACAGTTTGAAAGAGCCGTGAAGGCCGTGGTGTTCCTGTCGGAAGAGCTGGAGGCGCTGAAGACCAAGGTCGATGCGGGGGAAGCGACGGAAGCAGAGGGCAAGAAGGCACTGACGAGCCTGAATTTCTGGATGCGTCAGGCGCATGAAATGGAGATGGCCCTTGCAAGGATCAGACGGGAAGAGGCCGGCATCGCCGGTGGATACGGGTGCGACCTTGAACAGGCGCGGATTGAGATCGGGTGCCGCCTGGATCGCCTCCGCGAGTGCTGCGGTGCAGGAGAGGTTCCTGAGTGACCTGGAGGGGGGAGAGCTTCTGGCTCTCCCTTACCTGTTTGAATTCTGGGCGCATGATCACCAGGTGCCGCCCGAGGGTGCCTGGCGGACCTGGGTCATTCTGGGCGGGCGCGGGGCAGGCAAGACGCGGGCCGGCGCGGAATGGGTGCGGTCCCAGGTCGAGGGCGCGCGGCCGATGGACAAGGGGCGCTGCCGCCGGGTGGCGCTGGTGGGCGAGACGCAGGACCAGGTGCGCGAGGTCATGGTGTTTGGCGAAAGCGGGATCCTGGCCTGTTCGCCGCCTGACCGGCGGCCTGACTGGGTGGCGACGCGGCGCTGCCTGGTCTGGCCTAACGGGGCGGAGGCGTTCTGTTATTCCGCCCATGACCCCGAGGCGCTGCGCGGGCCGCAGTTCGACGCGGCCTGGGTCGATGAACTGGCGAAATGGAAAAAGGCCGAGGCGACCTGGGACATGCTGCAATTCGGGTTGCGGCTGGGGGACGACCCGCGGGTCTGCGTGACCACGACCCCGAGGGCTGAACCGGTGTTGCGGAGGCTTCTGGAAAGCCCGTCGACGGTGGTGACGCGCGCGCCCACCGAGGCCAACCGGGCGCATCTGGCGAACGGATTCCTGGAGGAGGTGCGGGCGCGCTATCGCGGAACGCGGCTGGGACGGCAGGAGCTGGACGGAGAATTGCTGGAGGCGGTCGAGGGGGCGTTGTGGTCTCATGACGGGCTGGATGCGGCGCGGGTGCGGGACCTGCCCGCCTTTGACCGCGTGCTGGTGGCGGTCGATCCGCCGGTGACGGGGCATGCGGGGTCGGATGCCTGCGGGATCGTCGCGGTGGGCGCGGTGATGCAGGGGCCGCCGCAGGACTGGCGGGCGGTGGTGCTGGAGGATGGGTCGGTCAGGGGGGTGTCGCCGGTGGCCTGGGCACGGCGCGCGGTCGAGGTGATGGCGCGCTGGGGCGCGGAGCGGCTGGTGGCGGAGGTGAACCAGGGGGGGGACCTGGTGGAGCTTGTGTTGCGGCAGGTCGACCCGCTGGTGCCGGTGACCAAGGTGCGCGCGGCGCGGGGCAAGGCGGCGCGGGCGGAGCCGGTGGCGGCGCTTTATGAACAGGGGCGCGTGGCGCATGTCGCGGGGCTGGACGCGCTGGAGGACGAAATGTGCCGGATGACGGTGCAGGGGTATCGGGGTGCGGGGAGCCCGGACCGGGTCGATGCGCTGGTCTGGGCGCTGACCGAGACGCTGATCGTGCCGGCGGTGGCCTGGCGGCGGCCGCGGGTGCGGTGCCTGTGAGGGGCGGCGTTTCCGTGAAAAACCGGGCGCTTTCCGGGGGAAAGCGCATGGAGGCTCTGCCTCCATACCTCCGAGGTATTTGGAAAACCAAAGACATGGGGGGTGTTGCGTGAAGCGGGTCGGGCGGCGCGCGGTGGGGTTAGGGGTTCTTTAAGGGTTTGGGTCAGGGTGGTCACAACGGATCGGGCGACAAGGAGAGACCGGGCCATGTTTGATTTTCTGAAGCGTGCCGAGGCCGGGGCCCCGGCGGAGCGCAAGGCAAGCGCCACCGGGCCCCTTGTGGCCTATGCCGGGATGGGGCGGGTGGCGTGGAGTCCGCGCGATACGGTGACGCTGACCAAGGCGGGGTTTGCCGGTAACCCGGTGGGGTTTCGTGCGGTCAAGCTGATCGCCGAAGCGGCGGCGGCGTTGCCGCTGGTCTGTCAGGATGCAGGGATGCGCTATGAGCGGCATCCGGTGATGGCGCTGATCGGCGCGCCGAACCCGGCGCAAGGCAGGGCCGAGCTGTTCGAGGCGCTCTATGGCCAGTTGCTGCTTTCGGGCGACGGGTATGTCGAGGCGGTGCCGGGGGCGGACGGACTGCCCATCGAGTTGCATGTGCTGCGCTCGGACCGGATGCGGCTGGTGCCGGGGGCGGATGGCTGGCCGGTGGCCTATGACTACACGGTCGCGGGGCGCAAGCTGCGCTTCGATGTCAGTGTCGAGGCGCCGCCGGTCTGTCACATCCGGTCGTTCCATCCGCAGGACGACCATTACGGGTTGAGCCCGTTGCAGGCGGCGGCGATGGCGGTCGATGTGCACAACGCGGCCAGCCGGTGGTCGAAGGCGCTGCTGGACAATGCGGCGCGGCCGTCAGGGGCCTTTGTCTATCACGGCGGCGATGGCCAGGGTGGGATGAGTCCGGAGCAATACGCGCGGCTGCAAAGCGAGATGGAAAGCCATCACCAGGGTGCGCGCAATGCTGGGCGGCCGATGCTGCTGGAAGGCGGGCTGGACTGGAAACCGATGGGGTTTTCGCCCTCGGACATGGAATTCCAGAAAACCAAGGAGGCGGCGGCGCGGGAGATCGCGGTGGCCTTTGGCGTGCCGCCGATGCTGCTGGGGATCCCGGGCGAGGCGACCTTTGCCAATTACCAGGAGGCGCACCGGGCGTTCTATCGGCTGACGGTGTTGCCGCTGGCGACGCGGGTCACGGCGCAGGTCAGTGCGTGGTTGCAGCGATTTACCGGCGAGGACGTGTCGGTGGCACCCGACCTGGACCAGGTGCCGGCGCTGGCTGCAGAGCGCGATGCGCAGTGGAAGCGGGTCAGCGAGGCGGCCTTTCTGAGCGATGCCGAGAAGCGCGCGATGTTGGGGCTGCCGCCGCTGGTGGCAGAGGGCGCGCATGCGTGATGCGCGGCCCTTTGCCTGTGCGCCGGGGCTGAAGCTGGAGGCGCATGAGCGCTTGTCGGCGATGCAGGTGCAGGCGCTGAACGACCGGATGGAACGCTACGAGGTGATGCTGGAACGGATGGAGCGGCGGTTGTGGCTGACGGTCTACGGCGTCGTGGGGGTGATCCTGGCACAGGGTGTGCAGGGGCTGCTGGCGGCGACGCCCTGAGGCGCATCGTCAAGTTGGAAAGGGACGACATGGAACTGGAGCACAAATTCTGCCGTATCGGTGCGGATGTGACGGTGACGGATGGCACACGGATCGCCGGCTATGCCAGCCTGTTCGGCGCGGCGGACCAAGGTGGCGACGTAGTGGCGCCGGGCGCCTATGCGCTGTCACTGGAGCGGTTGGCCGAGGAAGGGCGTGGCGTCAAGATGCTGTGGCAGCACGACCCGGCGCAGCCCATAGGGGTCTGGGACGAGGTGCGCGAGGACGGGCGCGGGTTGTACGTCAAGGGGCGGCTGCTGGAGGGCGTCGGCAAGGCGCGCGAGGCTGCGGCCCTGATCGCGGCAGGGGCCATCGACGGTCTGTCGATCGGCTATCGCACGCGGCGGGCGGCGAAGAACGACCAGGGCCTGCGGGTCTTGACGGAACTGGAGCTTTGGGAAGTGTCGCTGGTGACCTTTCCGATGTTGCCCAGTGCGCGGGTGGCGGCCAAGGGCGAAGGCCCGACGGAGGCCGACCTGCGCGAGCTGGCGCGCAGCCTGGAGGCGGCGCGGCGGGAGTTGACGGGCGGCTGACGCGGCCTGCGAAGCGAAACCAAGAAGAGCGAGACGGAGATGACCGAGATCACTTCTCGGACCGGGGATGGTTTGTCCCCGGTCACCCAGGTGGGGGCCGCGGTTGCGGGACTCGTCAGGGATATCAAGGGCCTGAAGGATGACCTTGAGGTGACACTGCAGCAACAGAAAGAGCGACTGACCATGCTTGACCGCAAATCCCTGAGCGCCGCGCGACCGGCGCTGTCCACGGCCACCGATCTTGAGCCGCCGCACAAGAAGGCATTCAGCGCGTACCTGCGGTCGGGTGATGACGATGCCCTGCGCGGGCTTGCACTGGAAGGCAAATCGCTGTCCACCGTGGTCAATTCCGATGGCGGTTACCTCGTGGACCCGGAAACGTCGGCCTCGATCGCGTCGGTCCTGTCGTTGACCGCGTCGATCCGGGCGATTGCCAATGTGGTGCATGTCGAGGCGTCGTCCTTCGACGTGCTGATCGACCACACCGAGGCGGGTGCCGGCTGGGCGACCGAGACCGGGGCGGCGACGGAGACCACGACGCCCAGCATCGACCGGATTTCGATTCCGCTTTACGAACTGAACGCCCTGCCAAAGGCCAGCCAGCGCCTGCTGGACGACAGCGCCTTTGACGTCGAGGGCTGGCTGGCCACGCGCATCGCCGACAAGTTCGCCCGCGCCGAGGCGGCGGCCTTCGTCAGCGGCGACGGCGTCGACAAGCCGACCGGGTTCCTGGATCACACGGCGGTGGCCAATTCGGGCTGGAGCTGGGGCAACCTGGGCTATGTCGCGACCGGCGTCGATGGTGCGTTCGATGCGTCGGGCGACAGCATCATCGACCTGGTCTATGCGCTGGGGGCGCAATACCGCGCCAATGGTACCTTCGTGATGAATTCGAAAACCGCCGGTACGGTGCGCAAGCTGAAGGATGCCGATGGCCGCCACCTGTGGTCGGACGGGCTGGCCGCGGGGGAACCGGCGCGTCTGCTGGGCTATCCGGTGCTGATCGCCGAGGACATGCCGGACATCGCGAGCAACGCCTATGCGGTGGCCTTCGGGGATTTCCGTGCCGGCTATACCATTGCCGAACGTCCCGACCTGCGCGTGCTGCGGGATCCGTTCAGCGCCAAGCCGCATGTGCTGTTCTATGCCACCAAGCGCGTGGGCGGCGACGTCAGCGACTTTGCCGCGATCAAGCTGCTGCGCTTCGGCGTTTCCTGATCCAGCGATCATGCGGGCCTGTGACAGGCCCGCATGAGGGTGCGTGCCGGAATGGAGCTTGCGTTGTCCAGCTGCTCCCCTCCGTCCGAGCAACGTGAGCGGCGCGCACCCGCCTGATATGCCAAGCGGCAAGGTCCTTTGGTGCCGGATGGGCGCGGGGACGGTTTGCGGAGAATTGCGATGATGTTGATCGAAGAAACCCAGGTGCCTGAGGCGGCCTTGCCCGTCGAGGCGCTGAAGCGCCACCTGCGGCTGGGGACCGGATTTGCCGAAAGCACAGTGCAGGACGGGGTGCTGGCGTCTTTCCTCCGGGCGGCACTGGCGGCCATCGAGGGGCGCACCGACAAGGCGCTGATCGAACGCGGCTTCGTGCTGGTGCTGAACCGCTGGAAGGATGTGTACGGCCAGCCGCTGCCGATTGCGCCGGTGAGCGCGGTCACGGCGGTAGGTGTGCTGGACCGCGACGGCAACGCGACGGCGCTGGACCCCCGGTCCTTTCGGCTGGAACGGGACGCGACGGTGCCACGGCTGATGCCGGCGGGCGGGTCGCTGCCCGGACCGCCCGAAGGCGGCGCGGTCGAGATCCGGTTCACCGCCGGGTTCGGCGGCTGGGACGCTTTGCCCGCCGACCTGGCGCAGGCGGTGCTGCTGCTGGCCGCGCATTACTATGAATACCGCGACGAAACCGCACTGGCCGAGGGCTGCATGCCGTTTGGCGTGACCTCGCTGATTGCGCGCTATCGCCGGTTGCGCCTGGGGCTGGGCCAATGAAGCGGCTGCGGATGACCCGGGCGCTTGCGCTGGAGGCGCCGCAGATCGTGGCGGATGGGGCGGGCGGTTTCGTCACCACCTGGGCCGTGCTGGGAACGGTCTGGGCCGATGTGGCGCTGCGGTCGGGGCGCGCGGCGCGGGGAGGCGCAGGGGTGATCGGGGATGCGGGGTATCGCATCACGCTGCGCGCGGCCCCGGTCGGGTCCGAGGGACGGCCGCAAGCGGGGCAGCGGTTCCGCGACGGGACCCGCGTTTTCAGGATCGAGGCGGTGGCCGAGGCGGATGCGCTGGGGCGCAACCTGACCTGTTTCGCATCTGAGGAGGTGGCGGCATGAGCTATGGCGTGACGGCGGCCCTGCAGGTGGCGGTTTACGGGGCTTTGACGGGGGATGCGGCGCTGACCACGCTGGTCGGCAGCGACATCTATGACGCGATGCCCGGCGGCGCTCTTCCGGGGCTTTACGTCCTGCTGGGCGAGGAGAGCGCCAAGGATGCCTCTGACCAGTCGGGCGACGGCGCCTGGCATGACCTGAGCGTGGCGGTGGTCACCGACCAGGCCGGGTTCCAGGCGGCCAAGAACGCGGCGGCGGCGGTGAGCGATGTGCTGCACGGCGCGGCGCTGAGCCTGCCGCGCGGACGGCTGGTCGGGCTGTGGTTCCGCAAGGCGCGGGCCAGCCGGCAAGGCGATGGCACGCGGCGGATCGACATGACGTTCCGCGCGCGGGTCGAAGACAACTGAATTCATCAAACGGAGTAACGGATATGGGTGCCCAGAACGGCAAGGACCTGTTGATCAAGGTGGATATGACCGGTGACGGCCAGTTCCAGACCATCGCGGGGCTGCGCGCGACGCGGCTGAGTTTCAACGCGGAAACGGTGGATGTGACGTCGCTGGACAGCGCCGGCGGGTGGCGCGAATTGCTGGGCGGGGCCGGGGTAAAATCTGCGGCGATTTCGGGCTCTGGCGTCTTTCGGGACGAGGCGACGGACGAACGCGCACGGCAATTGTTCTTTGACGCAGAGGTGCCGGATTTCCAGGTCATCATCCCCGATTTCGGCACGATCGAGGGGCCGTTCCAGGTGACCGCGCTGGAATACGCGGGGTCGCACAACGGCGAGGCGACCTATGAGCTGTCGCTGGCCTCTGCCGGGGCGCTGACCTTTGTCGCGCAGCCGGTGATCTGATGGCCAACCCGTGGCGCGGCGAGGTGGCGCTGGTGATCGACGGCGAACGGCGCGTGATGCGCCTGACGCTGGGGGCGCTGGCCGAACTTGAGGCGACGCTGGAGGCGGGATCGCTGGTGGCGCTGGTCGAGCGTTTCGAAACCGCCGCCTTCACCACGCGCGACGTGCTGGCGCTGATCGTAGCGGGGTTGCGCGGCGGGGGGTGGCAGGGGCGCGCCGGCGACCTGACCTCTGCGCAGATCGAGGGCGGGCCGGTGGCCGCGGCGAAGGCGGCGGCGGAGTTGCTGGCGCGGGCCTTTGCCTTGCCCGAGGACGGCTGAGGTGGACTGGCCCGCCCTGATGCGTGCCGGGCTGCGTGGCCTGCGGTTGGCGCCAGAGGTGTTCTGGGCGCTGACCCCGGCGGAGCTGATGTTCCTGCTGGGCGGCGGTGCTCGCCCGATGAACCGGGCGCGGCTGGATGAGCTTGCCCGCGCCTATCCTGACACTTCCGGAGGGAAAGATGAGCGATCTGAGTGATTTGTCAACCGATCTTGATGCGTTGGAGGAAAGCCTGTCCGGTGCGTCGGGCATGGCTGCGCAGTTCAACGCGGAGTTGCAGCGGATTCACACCACCTTTGCCGCGACGGGCAGCGGGGTGACGCGGCTGGAAACCGCGCTGAGCCGCGGGCTGGGACGTGCGATCGACGGCGTGGTGCTGGACGGGATGAAACTGTCCGACGCGCTGAAAGAGGTCGCGAATGACATGATTTCAAGTGCTTACAAGGCGGCGGTGCGCCCGGTGACCGATCATTTCGGTGGCCTGATCGCCGGGGGCGTGGCGCAGCTGTTCGGCGGGGCCTTTGCCGATGGCGCGGCGTTCGGCCAGGGCCGGGTGATGCCTTTCTCCAAGGGCGGCGTGCTGAGCGGGCCGGTCAGCTTTCCGATGCGCGGCGGCACCGGGTTGATGGGCGAAGCGGGACCCGAGGCGATCATGCCGCTGATGCGCGGCCCGGACGGGTCTCTGGGCGTGCGGGCGCAGGGCGGTGGCGGGCCGGTCAACGTGGTGATGAACATCACCACGCCGGATGTCGCCGGGTTCCAGCGCAGCCAGAGCCAGATCGCCGCGCAGATGGGCCGCGCGCTGGGGCGCGGGCAGCGCAACCGCTGAGGAGGGTTTGCCATGAGTTTCCATGACGTCAGGTTTCCGGCCAAGCTGAGCTTTGGCTCTGTCGGGGGGCCGGAGCGGCGCACCGATATCGTGACGCTGACCAGCGGGTACGAAGAGCGCAACACGCCCTGGGCGCATTCGCGCCGGCGCTATGACGCCGGGATCGGGTTGCGGTCGCTGGACGACATCGCCGCGCTGATCGCGTTTTTCGAGGCGCGGAAGGGGCAGATGTATGGGTTTCGCTGGAAGGACTGGTCGGACTACAAATCCTGCCTGCCGTCCGACGCGGTGCGCCACGATGACCAGGTTCTGGGCGTGGGCGATGGGGAAAGCGTTCAGTTCCAGTTGGTTAAGCTTTATCGTTCAGGTGCTGCGGATTATCTGCGGCCGATCACGAAACCGGTGGCGGGCACGGTGCGCGTGGGCGTGCAATCGGATGAGCAGCAGGAAGGCGTCGACTATGAAATCGACCTGACCACGGGGATCGTGACGCTGTCGCACCCGCCGGTCGAAGGGATCGTGGTGACCGCAGGGTTCGAGTTCGACGTGCCGGTGCGGTTCGACACCGACGGGATCCAGACCAGCGTGGCCAATTTCCAGGCCGGAGAGGCGCCGAACGTGCCGGTGGTGGAGCTGCGGGTCTGATGGGGTTGCACGCGGGGCTGAGGGCGCATCTGGGCGGCGGGGTGACCACGGTGGCGCGCGCTTGGGCGGTGACGCGCAAGGACGGGTTGCGGCTGGGGTTCACCGATCACGACCGGGAGCTTGTCTTTGACGGTCTGGTGTTTCGCGTCGATACGGGACTGAGCGCGCTGGCGTTGCAGCAGGGCACCGGGCTTTCGGTCGACAACACAGAGGCGCTGGGGGCGCTTTCGGACAGCGCGATTTCCGAGGCAGATATCGACGCCGGCCGGTTCGACGGGGCCGAAGTGGTGGCCTGGCTGGTGAACTGGGCGGACGTCGACCAACGGCAGGTGATGTTTCGCGGCTCGATCGGCGATATCACCCGACATGGCGGTGCGTTCCAGGCAGAGTTGCGCGGGCTGACCGAGGCGCTGAACCGGCCCGTGGGGCGCGTGTTCCAGGCGCCCTGCGGCGCGGTGCTGGGCGACGGGGCGTGCCGGTTCGACATGGCGACGCCGGGATACTTCTGGGACGGCGCGGTGGTCGCCACCGAGGGGCGGCGCGTGCTGACCTTGGGCGCGCTGGACCAGTTCGATGCCGGATGGTTCCAGCGCGGGCGCGTGCGGGTTTTGTCAGGGCTGGCCGAAGGGCTGCACGGGACGATCAAGCGCGACAGCTGGGACGGGCAAAGCCGGACGGTGGAGCTGTGGACGGAGCTGCGCGCCGAGGTGGTCCCCGGCGATCTGGTCCGGATCGAGGCCGGGTGCGACAAGCGGTTTGACACCTGTCGGTTGAAATTCAACAACCTGCTGAATTTTCAGGGGTTCCCCGATATTCCAGAGGAAGACTGGATGGCGATCCAGCCGGCATCGAGCACCGAGACCAGCGGAGGATCGCGGCGATGAACCGGGTGGTGACAGCCGCGCGCGGCTGGATCGGAACGCCCTATGTCCACCAGGCCTCGACCAGGGGGGCGGGCAGCGATTGCCTTGGGCTGTTGCGCGGTGTCTGGCGCGAGGTGATCGGCCCGGAACCGGTGCCGGTGCCCGCCTACAGCCGGGATTGGTCAGAGCCGCAGGGCGACGAGCGGCTGTGGCGCGTGGCGCAGCGGGTGCTGCGGGAAAAGCCCGTGCATGGCGAGGCCGCGGGCGACGTTCTGTTGTTCCGGATGCGGACGGGCGCGGTGGCGAAACATCTGGGCATCCAGGCGAGCGTGGGCGAAGGCGCCACGTTCGTGCATGCCTACAGCGGGCACGGGGTGGTCGAAAGCCGCCTGACGCCCCCCTGGCACCGGCGCATCGTGGCGCGGTTTGCCTTTCCGGCGGAGGGTTGAGGAATGGCGACAATACTTCTTTCGGCGGCGGGGGCCGCGATTGGCAGTTCGGTCGGCGGGTCGCTGCTGGGCCTGTCGATGACCGCCGTCGGACGGTTTGCCGGGGCGACGCTGGGCCGGGCGCTGGATCAGCGGCTGATGGGCCAGGGCGCGGAGGCGGTGGAAACCGGGCGGGTCGACCGGCTGCGCATCACCGGCGCGGGCGAGGGGCGCGCGGTGCCGCAGGCTTGGGGCCGGGTGCGGCTGGGCGGGCATGTGATCTGGGCAACGCAGTTCGCCGAACATGTCAGCACGTCGGGCGGGGGCGGCAAGGGCGCGCCGTCGCAACCGAAGGTGCGGCAGTATTCCTATTCCGTATCGCTGGCGGTGGCGCTGTGCGAGGGCGTGATCACCGGGGTGAACCGGGTCTGGGCCGACGGGGTCGAGATTGCCGTGACCGATCTGAACATGCGGGTTTACGACGGCAGCGCCGACCAGATGCCCGATCCGAAGATGGAAGCAGTGGAAGGTGCGGGTGCGGTGCCCGCCTATCGCGGCACGGCCTATGTGGTGATCGAGGACCTGATGCTGGAACGGTTCGGCAACCGGGTGCCGCAGTTCAGCTTCGAGGTGGTGCGCCCGGTGCAGGACGATCCCGAGGAGATGCCCTTTGGCGTGCGGGGCGTTGCGCTGATGCCGGGGACGGGCGAATACGCGCTGGCAACCGAGCCGGTGCATTTCGACTATGGCGCCGGGGTCAGCCGGGTGGCCAACGTGAACACGCCCTCTGGGCAGCCGGATTTTTCCACGTCGCTCAAGATGTTGGGCGATGAGCTGCCGGATTGCGGGGCGGTGTCGCTGGTGGTCAGTTGGTTCGGCAACGACCTGCGTTGCGGGGAATGCCACATCCGGCCGCTGGTCGAGCAGCGTTTGCAGGACGCTTCTCAGCCATGGACGGTTGCGGGTGTTGCCCGGTCGGTGGCCGGGCTGGTGCCCGAGGAGGACGGCCGGGTTGTCTATGGCGGAACACCGTCGGACGCATCGGTTCTGCAGGCGATCGCGGCGCTGAAAGAGGCCGGGCAGGCGGTGATGTATTACCCGTTCATCCTGATGGACCAGATGTCCGAGAACGGGATGCAGGACCCCTGGAGCGGGGCCGAGGACCAGCCGTCCCTGCCATGGCGCGGGCGGATCACGCTGAGCGTGGCGCCGGGGCGCGATGGGTCGCCGGATGGCACCGCTGCAGCGGATGCCGAGGTGGCGGCGTTTTTCGGCACTGCGGTGGCTGGTGATTTTGCCGTGGGGGACGGGACGGTCGCCTATACCGGGCCAATCGAATGGGGGTTCCGGCGGTTCATCCTGCACCAGGCGGCGCTGTGCGCGGCGGCGGGGGGCGTAGACGCGTTCTGTATCGGGTCCGAGATGCGGTCCTTGACGCAGATCCGGGGGGCGGCGGGGTTCCCGGCGGTGCAGGCGCTGAAGGCGCTGGCCGCCGAGGTGCGGGCACTGTTGGGACCGTCGGTAAAGATCGGGTACGCGGCGGATTGGTCGGAATATTTCGGCTATCACCCGCAGGACGGGTCGGGGGATGTCTATTTCCACCTGGATCCGCTGTGGTCGGATCCGAACATCGATTTCGTCGGGATCGACAATTACATGCCCCTGTCGGATTGGCGCGATGGCGCGGACCATGCCGATGCCGATTGGGGAACGGTTCACGATATCAACTACTTGCAGGCCAATGTTGCGGGCGGAGAGGGGTACGATTGGTACTATCCCTCGGCCGAGGCGCGCGCGGCGCAACGCCGCGAACCGATCAGCGACGGGGCCTATGGAGAGGCCTGGGTCTATCGCTACAAGGACATTCGCAACTGGTGGGGGCAACAGCATCACGACCGGATCGGCGGGGTGCGGCAGGAACTGCCGACGGATTGGGAGCCGGGGTCAAAGCCGGTCTGGTTCACCGAACTGGGGTGTCCGGCGGTGGACAAAGGCACGAACCAACCCAACGTGTTTTACGACGCGAAATCGTCGGAAAGCGCGTTGCCCCATTATTCCAACGGGTTGCGCGACCCGGCGATCCAGCGGGCCTATCTTAAGGCGATGCATGGCTATTGGGGCGATCCCGATAACAACCCGGTGTCAGAGGTCTATGCCGGGCCGATGGTCGACATGACCCGCGCCTTTGTCTGGGCCTGGGATGCGCGGCCTTACCCGTGGTTCCCGAATGCCGAGGATATCTGGTCGGACGGGGCGAACTGGCGTCGGGGGCATTGGATCACCGGGCGATCGGGGCATGTGTCGCTGGCTGCCGTGGTCCGCGAGATTTGTGCCCGCTCAGGGGTTTTTGATATAGATGTCAGTGGATTGCGCGGCGTTGTTCGCGGAATGACCGTGCCGGAATCGGGGGATGCGCGCGGCGCGTTGCAACCCTTGATGCTGGCCTACGGCTTCGATGCGATTGAACGAGACGGCGTTTTGGTGTTCCGGATGCGGGACGGGCAACGGGCGGTTGCGCTGGAGCGGGCAACGCTGGCGGTGCACCCGGACGTGGACAATGATCTGGTCGAGGTGCGCACGGGCGAGGCCGAGATGGCGGGCCGGGTGCGTGTGGGCTTTACCGAGGCCGACGGCGACCACCGGGTGATCACAGAGGAAACCGTGCTGCCGGACGAGGCGACCCATGCGGTGGCGGAAACCGAATTGCCGCTGGCGCTGACCCGGGCCGAGGGGCGGCAGGTGGTGGAACGCTGGCTGAACGAGGCGCGGGTGGCGCGCGACACCGTGCGCTTTGCCCTGCCGCCCAGCCAGATGGCGGTTGCGGCGGGCGACGTGGTGACATTGCCGCTGGAGGGAGTGCCGGCGCGGCTGCGGGTGGACCGGGTCGAAGTCACCACCCATCAGATGATCGAGGCGGTGCGGATCGAGGAGGCGGTCTATCACCCGTCGGAGTTTCCTGACGACGCGGTCAGCCTGCGCCCGGTTTCGGAACTGGCGCCGGTGCTGTCGCTGTTCATGGACCTGCCCCTGATGACCGGCCAGGAGGTGGCGCATGCCCCGCATGTGGCGGTGGCGGCGCGGCCCTGGCCGGGCAGCGTGGCGGTTTATGCTTCGGGCACGGATGCGGATTACGCGCTGGACCTGTTGATCGCGGCGCAATCGGTTGTTGGGGTCACCCGAACGAACCTGCCCGCGCATCCACCGGGCCGGCCGGACCTTGGCCCGGGGCTGGAGGTCGATCTGACCAGCGGGACGCTGTCGCAGATCGACGATGCGGCGCTTCTGGCGGGGCGGAACCTGTTTGCCATTGGCGACGGCACGCCTGGCAACTGGGAACTGTTCCAGGCCCGGGACGTGGCGCTGATCGGCGACCGGCGCTGGCGGCTGGAGTATCGCTTGCGCGGGCAGTTCGGCAGCGACGCGGCCATGCCCGAAAGCTGGCCTGCGGGCAGTTACCTGGTGGCGATGAACGGGATTCCGGTGCAATTGCCGCTGGCGGCGGCGGCGCGCGGGGTCGAACGGCACTACCGCGTGGGGCCGGCCAAGCTGAGCTATGACAGCCCGCTGTACCGGCACCTGGAACTGGCCTTTGCAGGCAACGGGCTGCGGCCTTACCGGCCCGCGCATCTGGTGGTTGTGCCAGGGCTGGATGGGCATGACGTTTCTTGGATCCGGCGCACGCGGATCGACGGTGACCCCTGGGACGCGCCCGAGGTGCCGCTGGGCGAAGAGAGCGAACGCTACCTGCTGCAGGTCCGTCAGGGCGGGCAGGTGCTGCGCGAGGTGACGCTGGAGGCGCCGGTCTGGACCTATTCCGCAGGGATGCAGGGGGCCGACGGCATCACGGGCGTGTTCGAAGTGGCGGTGGCGCAGGTTTCGGCGAAATACGGGGCCGGGCCCTTTGCCGTCGCCACGGCCTCGGGGTGATGCGGCCGGTCCTGCCCGGCGATCTGAGCGCGGCGGCGCGGGTGTTGCTGCGTCTGCCGCCCGAGGGGCGCGCGGAGGCGGCGCGGCGGTTGGTCCACGAGGCGGCGGTGGCAGATCGGTATCGGTTGTTGACCGGGCGCGTGCATCCCGAATTCGGCACCGGGTCCTTGATGTCGCGGGCGTTGCGGGCGAAACCGTTGCCAGAGCCGCTGATCGACCAGCCCGACTATGCCCGTTGCCTGATCGCGGTGCTGGAGGCGATCCTGGACGCTCAGCCCGTGGCGCAGGAAACACAGCGGGTTGCGGTTGGGTCCAGTTCCAGACGTTTCACCGGGATGTCTTCGCCGCAATCATCGCAATAGCCGAAGTCACCGTCGTCGATCCGGGCCAGGGCCGCCGTCAGGGCGCGGCGCAGCCCGTCGCGGCGCGCCTGGGTGGCGCGGGCCATCGACTGGGCAAGCAGCGCGTCCTGCCGCGACAGACGCCCGACCGCCTGCTGGTCGAGTTCGACCGTGGCTTGTGCGTCCTTTCCCAAGGCGTCCTCGGCATCGAGATCGGCCAGACGGGCGAGGATCAGTTGCCGGAAACGGGCCTGTTCGGACGTATTCATCCTGACGATCCCTGTCATCACGGGTTTGCGTTTTGGTTCAGGCACCCTATCTGCTATAGCCTGACGCGCAAAGGGAGAGACGTCATGGCACAGACACGTGCAAAAATCGCCGAACTGGACCCGGTTTGGGCGCGCATCATCCAGGAGGCCGAAGACGCCGTCGCTGAAGAGCCGCTTCTGGGCGGGATGATCCATTATTCGATCCTGCATCACCCGAGCTTTGAGCGGGCGCTGGCCTATCGCATTTCGCTGAAACTGGCCAATGGCGAGATGACCGAGCAGATCCTGCGGGAAATCTGTGACGAGGCGCTGTCCGCCGACCCGACCATCGCCACCGATGCGCGCGCCGATATCATGGCGGTTTACGACCGCGACCCGGCCTGCCACCGGTATCTACAGCCGCTGTTGTTCTTCAAGGGTTTCCAGGCGGTGCAGGCCTATCGCGTGGCGCATTGGCTGTGGGGGCAGGGCCGCAAGGACCTGGCCTATTTCTTCCAGATGCGGGCGTCGGAGATGTTCGGCGTCGACATACACCCGGCGGCCAAGATCGGCAAGGGCATCATGATAGACCATGCCCATGCCATCGTGATCGGCGAAACCGCCGTGGTGGGGGACAACGTGTCGATGCTGCATTCGGTGACGCTGGGCGGGACCGGCAAGGAAGAGGAAGACCGTCATCCCAAGATCGGGGATGGCGTGCTGATCGGGGCCGGGGCCAAGGTGCTGGGCAATATCAAGGTCGGCTGCTGCTCTCGGATCGCGGCGGGGTCCGTGGTGCTGCGCGAGGTGCCGCCGGCGACGACCGTGGCGGGGGTTCCGGCCAAGATCGTGGGCGAGGCCGGGTGTCCGCAACCGTCGATCGAGATGAACCAGATGGTCGGCGGCAGCTAAGCCCGCGCGGCGCGGTGACAGCGGCGCGCGGGGCCAGGCCCCGCGCACAGGGTCTGCCTGCCGCGATGCGGCAGGCGGGTCCTGGGGGCGCTGCCCCCCTTGCCCGTACCGGGCAATTCCCCCCGAGGTATTTGGAAAACCAAAGACAGCAGAGCGCCGCCTTCCGAGGGAAAGGCGGCGTTTGATCTTGTCGCGGATTGCCGGCTCAGGCCAGCATCAGCATCGGGTTTTCGAGGCTGTCGACGATGGACTGCAACAGTTGCGCGCCAAGCGCCCCGTCGATGACCCGGTGGTCGACCGACAGCGTGACCGACATCACCGTCGCCACCGCCAGTTCGCCATCGGCCCCGACCACGGGTTTCTTGACCCCCGCGCCCACGGCCAGGATCGCGCCGTGCGGCGGGTTGATGACTGCGTCGAAATTGTCGATGCCGAACATCCCGAGGTTGGAAATCGCGAAGCTGCCGCCCTGGTATTCATGCGGGGCCAGCTTCTTGTCGCGCGCGCGGGTAGCGAGGTCTTTCATCTCGGCGCTGAGGGCCGAAAGCGACTTCTTGTCGGCGTCTTTCAGCACCGGGGTGAACAGCCCGCCTTCGATCGCGACGGCGACCGCCACGTCCGAGGGTTTCAGCTGCAGGATCCGGTCGCCGGCCCAGACCGCGTTCGCGGCGGGGACTGCTTGCAGGGCTTGCGCGCAGGCCTTGATGATGAAGTCGTTGACCGACAGTTTCACACCCCGGCCTTCCAGTTGCTTGTTCAGCTGGCTGCGGAATTTCAGCAACGCGTCCAGCTTGATGTCCCGGCGCAGGTAGAAATGCGGGATGGTCTGCTTGGCCTCGGTCAGGCGGGCAGCGATGGTCTTGCGCATTCCGTCCAGCGGTACTTCGGTGTAGGCGCGGTCGGCATAGATCTTGGCGATGGCATCCGCCGACGGGCCTTTGGGCGCCGGGGCGGGTGTCGGGGCGTCGGCCTTGGCCGGGGCCGCGGCCGCGGGCTTGGCCGGTGCGGCGGTGGCGTTTTCCACGTCCGCCTTGACGATCCGGCCGCGCGGGCCGGAGCCGCTGATCTGGCCAAGGTCCAGCCCCTTCTGCGCGGCGATACGCCGGGCAAGCGGCGAGGCGAAGATCCGGGTGCCATCCGCCGCTTGCGGGGCGGCGGGCGCCGGGGCCGCCGCTGCGGCGGGGGCGGGCGCAGGCGCAGGCGCAGGCGCGGGGGTTGGGGCGGCTGCCGGGGCAGGGGCGCTGCCGGCATCGGCCGGCACCTCTTCGCCGTCTTCCACCAGCACCATGATCGGGGTGTTGACCTTTACCCCGTCGGTGCCTTCGGCGACGAGGATCTTGCCGACGATGCCTTCATCGACGGCTTCGAATTCCATCGTCGCCTTGTCGGTTTCGATTTCGGCGATGATGTCGCCCGAGGTGACGGTGTCGCCTTCCTTGACCAGCCATTTGGCCAGGGTGCCGTCCTCCATCGTGGGGGACAGGGCGGGCATCAGGATTTCGGTTGCCATGTCTGGTCCCCCTTACCGGTAGGTAACTTGCTTGACCGCGTCGATGACCTCGGCGGTGGTGACAAGTGCGTGCTTTTCAAGGTTGGCGGCATAGGGCATCGGCACATCCTTGCCGGTGCAGTTGATGACCGGCGCGTCGAGGTAATCGAACGCCTTCATCATGATGGTTGCCGACAGGTGGTTGCCGATGCTGCCCACGGGCCAGCCTTCTTCGACGGTGACGCAGCGGTTGGTTTTCATCACCGAGGCCAGCACCGTATCATAATCGATCGGGCGCAGGGTGCGCAGGTCGATGACCTCGGCCGAGATGCCTTCCTCGGCCAGCTTGTCCGCCGCTTCCAGGGCATAGGTCATGCCGATGCCGAAGCTGACGATGGTCACGTCAGTGCCGGTCCGCCAGACGCGGGCCTTGCCGAAGGGGATGGTGAAATCGTCCAGCACGGGCACCTCGAAGGATTTGCCGTAGAGGATTTCGTTTTCCAGGAAGATCACCGGGTTGGGGTCGCGGATCGCGGTCTTCATCAACCCTTTGTAGTCAGAGGCCGAATAGGGCATCACGACCCTGAGGCCGGGGACCTGCGCGTACCATGCCGCGTAGTCCTGGCTGTGCTGGGCGGCGACGCGGGCGGCAGCCCCGTTGGGACCACGGAACACCATCGGCGCGCCCATCTGGCCGCCGGACATGTAAAGCGTCTTGGCGGCAGAGTTGATGATGTGGTCAATCGCCTGCATGGCGAAGTTGAAGGTCATGAACTCGACGATCGGGCGCAGCCCGCCAAAGGATGCACCGACCGCGATCCCGGCAAAGCCATGTTCGGTGATCGGTGTGTCGATCACGCGCTTGGCGCCGAATTCGTCCAGCAAGCCCTGGCTGATCTTGTAGGCGCCCTGGTATTCGGCCACCTCTTCGCCCATCAGGAACACGCTGTCGTCGCGGCGCATTTCTTCGGCCATGGCGTCGCGCAGGGCTTCGCGCACGGTCTGGGTTTTCATCTCGGTGCCTTCGGGCCAGTCCGGGCTGGTGTCGGGCTGCGGTGCGTCGGCGGGGGGCGCAGCCTTGGCCGGGGCGGCGGCGGCCGGGGCCGGTTCGGCGGCGGGCGCTGTGGCAGCCGCGGCGCTGCCGGCGCCCTCGGGAACGGATTCGCCGTCTTCCACCAGCACCATGATCGGCGTGTTCACGGTCACACCTTCGGTGCCTTCAGCGACGAGGATCTTGCCGACTATGCCTTCATCGACGGCTTCGAATTCCATCGTCGCCTTGTCGGTTTCGATTTCGGCGATGATGTCGCCCGAGGTGACGGTGTCGCCTTCCTTGACCAGCCATTTGGCCAGAGTGCCGTCCTCCATCGTGGGGGACAGGGCGGGCATGAGAATTTCAGTTGCCATTGGTGTTGTCTCCCCCTCAGGCGGTCGCGTCGGCGTAGATGTCGGTCCAAAGTTCCTCGAGCGCGGGCTCGGGGCTTTCCTTGGCGAATTCAGCGCTGTCGTTCACGATGGCCTTGATTTCCTTGTCGATGGCTTTCAGGTCGTCCTCGGTCGCGTGCTTGCCTTGCAGCAGCATGTCGCGGACGTGGTCGATGGGATCGCGTTCCTCGCGCATTTTCTGCACCTCTTCGCGGGTGCGGTACTTGGCCGGGTCCGACATCGAGTGGCCCCGGTAGCGATAGGTCTTGACCTCAAGGATGTAGGGCCCGTTGCCCGCGCGGCAGTGCGCCACGGCCTTTTCGCTGGCCGCCTTGACCGCCAGAACGTCCATGCCGTCAACTTCTTCACCGGGGATGCCGAAGGCTTCGCCGCGGGTGTGCAGGTCTGGGGTGGAGGTGGACCGTTTCTGCGCGGTGCCCATGGCGTACTGGTTGTTTTCCACCACGAAGATCACCGGCAGTTTCCACAGGGCGGCCATGTTGAAGGTCTCGTAAACCTGGCCCTGGTTGGCGGCACCGTCACCGAAATAGGTGAAGGTGACGCGGCCGTTTTCAAGATACTTGTCGGCGAAGGCCAGGCCCGCGCCCAGCGGCACCTGTGCACCGACGATGCCGTGACCGCCGTAAAAGTTCTTCTCTTTCGAGAACATGTGCATCGAGCCGCCCTTGCCCTTGGAATAGCCGCCCTCGCGCCCGGTCAGTTCGGCCATGACGCCGTTGGGATCCATGCCGCAGGCCAGCATGTGGCCGTGGTCGCGGTAAGAGGTGATGCGCTTGTCGCCCTCTTCGGTCGCGGCCTCCAGGCCGACGACAACGGCTTCTTGCCCGATATACAGATGGCAGAAGCCGCCGATCAGGCCCATGCCGTAAAGCTGGCCGGCCTTTTCCTCGAACCGGCGGATCAACAGCATGTCACGATAGTACTTTGTCAGCTCCTCGGCCGAGACATTCGGCTGGGCTGTGGCTTTGCGGGTCGCCATCGGCGCTCCTCCCGTGCGATTAGTTTAGTGTTAAACTTTCCTGAAACTACCCACTGATTGACCATATGTCAAAGGTCAGTCCCGCCACGCGTCGCATGGCAGGGTTGCAGGGGGTGCAGGAATCGCGGGAAAGGGCGCTTAGCGCACGACGATTTCGTCCTGGCGCATCAGGCCAAGGATATCGCGCGCCTGCTGGTCCAGCAGGTCCAGATCAAGATAGGCGTCGGACAGGCGCAGCGTCAGGTTTTCCATCCGGTCGACCTGCACATCCAGCGCGTCGCGCTCTGCCCGCAGGGCGGCGGCGGTGGTTTCCAGCTCTGCCCGGCGGAACAGGCCGTATTCACCCTGAACCGCGGCAAAGGTGAAATAAACACCAAGGCTCATGGCGATGGCGAAAAACGCGAGAGCGCCGAACGGGGGCTTGACGCGGGTCGGATTGGTCATGTCGTGCCTCTTGTCCGCGTCTCTTGGGTGGACGCGTGCGACAATTATGCCCGTGCGAATCGAGGCCGCAAAGCCCCTCTGCTCTTTCGAACCGCGATGGCTTGCGCCATGTTGCCGATACGACTCGCTTTGCTGTTCTGGGGCTGTATCTGGTGTTGCGGATTCTCGTCATTCTTGTGCTTGTCGCGGGTGTCGGCGGTTGCGCCCCGCGCGGCGCGCTGCATTTCCTGCCGGGGGCAGAGGTCGAGGGCGCGGCGATCCAGCGGGTCTTTGTCGCGACGAATCGCAACCTTGCCCAGCCGGACGATCCGCGTATCGTCGCGCAAAGCTTCGGGGCCACGCGCGATCCGGCGCTGCATTACGCGCGGCTCGATATCTCGATCCCGCCGACCCATGCCGAGGGCCAGATCGAATGGCCCGGCGCGGCCAATGTCGACCCTGCGAAGCATTTCGTGGTGACCGACAGCACCCGGCTGGCCAGCCAGCGCGACTTTCTGCGCGCGATCGACGCCGCCCTGCCCACGGGCAGCAAAGAGGTGGTGGTGTTCGTGCATGGCTATAACGTCAACAACGCCGAGGCGGTCTATCGCCTTGCCCAGATCGGTCACGATTTCCGGGCCCGCGCGCCGGTGGTGGCCTATTCCTGGCCCTCGGCGGGCAGCCCGCGCGGCTATGTCTATGACCGGGACAGCGTCATCTTTTCGCGCGACGGGCTGGAAACCTTCCTGACCGACCTGACGGCGGGGGGTAAACGCCGCGTCCTGCTGGTGGGACATTCCATGGGCACACAGCTGGTGATGGAAGTGTTGCGCCAGATCTCGATCAGCGGCGACAAATCCGTGTTGCGGCGGTTGAACGGCGTGGCGCTGATTTCGCCCGATATCGACGAAGACGTGTTCCGTCGGCAAGCCGCGCGGATTTCGCCCTTTCCCGAACCCTTCCTGCTGGCGGTGTCACAGGACGACCTGTTCCTCAATATCTCGGCCTGGATGACCGGCAAACCGACACGGCTGGGCAGCATCGGGACCCGTGACGCGCTGTCGGACCTGCCGGTGCAGGTCGTCGATCTGTCCGGCCTGGAAGGGGGGGATCGCGGCGGTCAAAGCACCGCGTTCACGGCACCCGCCGCGATTGAACGCCTGCGGAGCCTGGCAGGGCGCTGAGTTGCGCGCCCCGCCGCTGTTGTCCGAACTTAGCCGGCGACCGACGCCGCGCAGATCGCATCGATGGTCTTGGCCAGTTCGGCGTCGAACTCCGCATCCGACTGCTGCGCCGACAGGCCTTCGGTCAGCGCGCGGCTGAAGCTGGCGATCATGCCGGTGTTCTGCGACAGCATTTCGTTTGCTGCGTCCAGGGCATACCCGCCCGACAGCGCCACGACGCGCATGACGCCCGGGTGATCGATCAGCGGCTTGTAGAAGTTCGCCTCGGACGGCAGCGACAGTTTCAGCATGACCTGAACGCCGGGCGCGAGCGCATCAAGCTGGGCGGTGATTTCATCGCGCAGGATCGCCTCAGCCTCTGCCTTGTCGGCGATGGTGATCGTGACCTCGGGTTCGATGATCGGCATCAGCCCGTGGCCCAGGATCTGCTTGCCGATCTCGAACTGCTGCGCCACGACCGCCTTGATGCCGTCGGCGTTGGCGGCGGAAATGACCGAGCGCATCTTGGTGCCGAAAATGCCCTTTCCGACAGCGCGCGACTGCAGCGCGTCGAGATCGGGCATCGGCTTCATCAACTGGCAGCCGTTTTCTTCGGCGGCAAGACCCTTGTCGACCTTCAGGAACGGCACCACCTGGCGGTTTTCCCACAGGTATTGCGCGGTCGGGATACCGTCGATCGCGCCGTCCATGGTGCGTTCGAACAGAATCGCGCCGATGACCTTTGCGCCGGTAAAGGCAGGGGACTTGATGATCCGCGCGCGCATGTCGTGGATCAGGCAATACATCTCTTCTTCGGTGCTGTAGGCCTCTTCGTCGATGCCGTAGAGCTTCAGCGCCTTGGGGGTCGAGCCGCCCGACTGGTCCAGCGCGGCGATGAAGCCGGGCTTGTCGGACATTTGCTGTGTCATCTGTTCATGTGCCATGAGAAGTCGCCTGTTCTGGAATGCCGTGTTCCGCGGCGGGGCCGCGGCTGGCGCAGCCATAGGCGGCTGCTACACGACAGGCAAAGGGGGTTGCGCTAACGGACGCGTCGAAACGCCGCGATGTTGCGCAGTTGCCTGATTTTTGTGACAGGGATGTGGCGACGACCGCGGCGGGGCGGTTTTGCGGGGGGGGGAAGGGGGGGGGGGGGGGGGGGGGGGGGGGGGGGGGGGGGGGGGGGGGGGGGGGGGGGGGGGGGGGGGGGGGGGGGGGGG
>NZ_JAYLLH010000019.1:0-82616 GCF_035818635.1 Mesobacterium hydrothermale
GCATCAGCATGACTCGCACGGCCAGCACCAAATGGGAATCCCAATTCGGACTCGTTTGTCGCGATCAATCCACTAGGGTCTGGCGCAAAGCAGCAAGGAACATTCAAGAGGGAAACATGCCTGACCAAACCGATCGCGACGTGCTGGAATACCTGCGTGTCTATGTCATGGTCTGGCAGAAGATCGACTTTATCTGGGGCATGTTCCTGACGACCTATCTGCCGCTTATGGGGTTCATCAATTTCTATCAAAAAGACATCTCGCCTATCTTCGCGTTGCTGATGACGCTGGCAGTGGGGTTGTTTACGCTGATCAATGGCCGTGCGCTTCGGGCGCATTACGACATTGCCAACACCATGTCGGCCGAATTCCGACGCCTGAACCGCAGCTATCCCGATCTGAACGGGGCATTGTCGCGCCGCGCAAACATGATGAAGCCGGGCAGCGTGGCGTTGACGCATTACCTTGCCTTTGCCGGTTTCGTCTATCTGGTCGCGGGCCGGGTGTTGCCGGGGGTCTGCGGAACACAGACCGGATGGTCCTGTATCGGAATGTGGCTGGGGCTGTAGGTTCGCTGCCAGGATGGCGGCAGCCTGAAACGACAACGCCCCGGACAAAGCCCGAGGCGTTTTGGTTTGCAGCCAGAGGTGTGCGGGGTCAGACCAGCCGCGACACTTCTTTCGCGGCCTTCACGAAGTCGCGGAACAGCGGGTGGGGGGCGAAGGGTTTGGATTTCAGCTCTGGGTGGAACTGGACGCCGATGAACCACGGGTGGTCCTTCCATTCGACGATTTCCGGCAGGCGACCGTCGGGCGACATGCCCGAGAAACACAAGCCTGCCTTTTCCAACTGGTCGCGATAGGTGATGTCGACTTCGTAGCGGTGGCGGTGACGTTCGTCGATGGTGGTGGTCCCATAGACCTGTGCCACTTTGGAGCCTTCGGTCAGCACCGCGTCATAAGCGCCAAGGCGCATGGTGCCGCCCTTGTCGTCGCTGACCTTGCGGTTGACCTTTTCATTGCCCTGCACCCATTCCTTGAGGTGGTAAACCACGGGTTCGAAACGCTTTTCGCCTTTTTCGTGGTCAAATTCCTCGGACCCGGCGCGGGCCACGCCGGCGACGTTGCGGGCGGCTTCGATCACCGCCATCTGCATGCCAAGGCAGATGCCCAGATAGGGGATCTTGTGTTCGCGGGCGAATTGCGCGGCCTTGATCTTGCCTTCGGTGCCGCGTTCGCCAAAGCCGCCGGGGACGAGAATGGCGTCGAATTTTTCTAGGTGCGGGGCGGCGTCTTCGGATTCGAAGATCTCGGCATCGACCCATTCGACCTTGACCCGCACGCGGTTGGCCATGCCGCCGTGGGTCAGGGCCTCTGCGATGGATTTGTAGGCGTCTTCCAGCTGAACGTATTTGCCGACGATGGCGACGGTGACTTCGCCCTCGGGGTTGTGGACGCGGTCGCTGACGTCTTCCCACTTGGTCAGGTTGGGTTTCGGCGCCGGAGTGATCCCGAAAGCGTCCAGAACGGCCTGATCCATCCCTTCGCGATGATAGGCCAGCGGAGCGTCGTAGATCGACGGCAGGTCTTGCGCAGCGATCACTGCATCTGGGCGGACGTTGCAGAACAGGGCGAGCTTTTCGCGTTCCTTTTGCGGGATCGGTCCTTCGGAACGGCAGACAAGGATGTCCGGGGCAAGGCCGATGGAGCGCAGTTCCTTGACCGAATGCTGCGTCGGCTTGGTCTTCAACTCGCCAGAGGCCTTGATGTAGGGCAGCAGCGTGAGGTGCATGAAGATACACTGGCCGCTGGGCTTGTCCTGGGCGAACTGGCGGATCGCCTCGAAGAAGGGCAGGCCCTCGATATCGCCGACGGTGCCGCCGATTTCGCACAGCATGAAATCGACCTCGTCCTCGCCAATCGAGATGAAGTCCTTGATTTCATTGGTGACGTGCGGGATCACCTGGATCGTCTTGCCAAGGTAGTCGCCGCGGCGCTCTTTTTCCAGAACGTTGGTATAGATGCGGCCCGACGAAATGGAATCGGTCTTGCGCGCAGGGACGCCGGTGAAGCGTTCGTAGTGGCCAAGGTCGAGATCGGTTTCGGCGCCGTCGTCGGTGACGAACACCTCGCCATGTTCAAACGGCGACATCGTGCCGGGGTCGACGTTCAGATAGGGATCGAGCTTGCGCAGCCGGACCGAAAAGCCGCGCGCCTGCAACAAGGCGCCCAGTGCCGCCGAAGCCAGACCCTTGCCAAGCGAAGAAACCACACCGCCGGTGATAAAGATGAAGCGTGCCATGTGGCGATAACCCCGTGATATTTCAGTATATTCTGCCCGGTGACGCGCAGAAGGCGTCACAGCATCACGGGACTTGACCTATAAGGGATTCGGACGCGCCTGTCCAGACGACCGCAAGATGCTGTTGCGGCCGCGACAATTTTCCCCAAGCTGTAGTATGTTAGTCGGCTTTCGGAACCAGCGGTGCGTCGGGCGCATCGGCCGGCGGCGGCAGCAGACCTTCGGTGTCGATGGGGGCCGGTGCGCTGTCGGCCTGGCGGGCCGGTGCGCCGCCCAGGCGGTCAACGACCGAAGTGCCTTCGGCGTTCTTGGCCGACAGGAACGTCAGCGCCATCGAGGTGATGATAAACGCAATCGCCAGCGCCCAGGTGACCTTGGCCAGCGGAGACATCGCCGGACGGCTTGAAATCCCGCCACCGCCGCCGCCGATGCCCAGGGCGCCGCCTTCGGACCGCTGCATCAGAACGATGCCGATCAGCGAAAGCGCAAGCAGCAGATGAACGATAAGGACGACGTTTTCCATGGGCGGGCCTCTGGTTCCGGATGGGCGGTATCTAGAGCCTTGCGCGCGGTGCTGCAACCCCACATCCGGCCTGAATCCCGCCTCGGACGCGGCTTTCCGGCCAAGGGCCGTTGATGCGCGGCGGTTTGCCGGCGGCAAAAGGCGCGGACGCGCTATTCCTCGACGTCGTCCACGTCGGCCTGGCCCGACAGCTTGCGCCGCACCAGACTCCAGCTGAGCCCGATGCCAAGCACCAGCGACAGCGCGAAGATGCCCAGCCACAGCGTCAGGTCGCGGTTCGACAGGTCCAGCAGGCCATAGTCATACAGCACCCAGAGCAGTGCGCTGACCAGCGCCAGCACCAGCAACATCCCGAAGGCTCCGATCGACCTCAGCGTGGCGCGCAGGTAGATGATATAGCCCACCAGCAGCACCAGCCCGAACAGCACCGTCATCGGCAATTGTTCGGCATAGTTCGCCATGCCCCAGCGGACGAAATTCCATTGGGTCGGATTGTAGGTGGCCGCCAGCAGCAGAAAGGCGAATCCCCATCTCAGCACGAACCCCATCACTCGGCTCCTCATGACTTGGCTTGGGCGGACTGTCGCAAGGGCACGGGCGGCTGTCCAGCGCCTTGCGTCAATTTCGTGGTTTCGCTTGGCCGCGCGCGCCGCTATACCAGCGCCGGTTTGATACCGGACAAAGGGCCGAATTCTCATGGCAAACGTGGTTGTGGTCGGCGCCCAGTGGGGCGACGAGGGCAAGGGCAAGATCGTCGACTGGCTGAGCGAGCGCGCGGATGTGATCTGTCGCTTCCAGGGCGGGCATAACGCCGGTCATACGCTGGTGATCGACGGCAAGGTCTACAAGCTGCATGCGCTGCCGTCGGGCGTCGTGCGCGGTGGCAAGCTCTCGGTCATCGGCAACGGCGTGGTGCTGGACCCCTGGCACCTGGTGTCGGAAATCGCGACCGTGCGGGCGCAGGGCGTCGAAATCACGCCGGAAACGCTGATGATCGCGGAAAACACCCCGCTGATCCTGCCGATCCACGGCGAGTTGGACCGCGCCCGCGAAGAGGCCGCCTCGCAGGGCACCAAGATCGGCACCACCGGCCGCGGCATCGGCCCGGCCTATGAGGACAAGGTGGGCCGCCGGTCGGTGCGCGTGGCGGACCTGGCCGACGAAGCCACGCTGGTGTCCCGCGTGGACCGGGCGCTGCAACACCACAACCCGCTGCGGCGGGGCCTGGGGATCGACACGATCGACCGCGACGCGCTGATCGCGCAACTGCACGAGATCGCACCGCAGATCCTGCCCTTTGCCGCACCGGTCTGGAAGGTGCTGAACGAAAAGCGCAAGGCCGGCAAGCGCATTCTGTTCGAAGGTGCCCAGGGGGCGTTGCTCGACATCGATTTCGGCACCTATCCCTTTGTCACCTCGTCGAATGTGATCGCTGGGCAGGCGGCCACGGGCGTTGGCATGGGGCCGGGCGGCATCGACTATGTGCTGGGCATCGTCAAGGCCTATACCACACGCGTCGGCGAAGGCCCGTTCCCGACCGAACTGCGTGATGCCGACGGCGACCGACTGGGCACACGCGGCCACGAATTCGGCACCACCACCGGGCGCAAGCGCCGCTGTGGCTGGTTCGACGCGGCACTGGTGCGCCAGACCTGCGCCACCTCGGGCATCAACGGCATCTGCCTGACCAAGCTGGACGTGCTGGACGGGTTCGAAACGCTGAAGATCTGCGTCGGTTACGACCTTGACGGCGAACGGCTGGACTACCTGCCGACCGCCGCCGAGGCACAGGCGCGCTGCCAGCCGATCTACGAAGAGATCGACGGCTGGTCCGACTCCACCGAAGGCGCGCGCAACTGGGCCGATCTGCCAGCCAACGCCATCAAGTATGTCCGCCGGGTCGAGGAACTGATCGACTGCCCGGTAGCGCTGCTGTCCACCAGCCCCGAGCGCGAGGACACGATCCTCGTCACCGACCCGTTCGCAGACTGATGGCGCTCGGCTACAAGACCCGCAAGCGGCTGTCGCTGCTGATCCTGGTGGTGGGGCTGCCGCTCTATATCGTGGCGGCCGTTACCGTGGTGAACCTGTTGGACCGCCCGCCAATCTGGGCCGAATTTCTGGTCTACGTGGCGTTGGGATTTCTCTGGGCGCTGCCGTTCAAGTTCATCTTCCGCGGGGTTGGCCAGGCCGATCCCGACGAAACAGACGACTGACCCGCAGGTCGCGCTTCGCCCGAGGTTTGCGTCCCCCTGGTGTCTTTGGTTTTCCAAATACCTCGGGGGTGAATTGGCCGAAGGCCAAGAGGGGGCAGCGCCCCCTCACGCTTTTTCGCAGAAAAAGCGTCCTGTCCCAACGATCGGTTCCCGTCGCTCAGCCGTGCACGATCCACAGGATCGCAACGCCGGTTGCCAGCGTCGCAAGCCCCAGCCGCCGGATGACGTTTTCCGGCAGCGCCGACATCAGTGCCAGCATCCGTTCCAAAAGCGAAGGGGCCAGTGCATAGACCAGCCCCTCCACCACGAGGACCATTGCGATCCCCGATATGATATCGCGTGCCGTCACTCGGCCGCCCGGGAAGCGCCCTGGTCCGACTTGAGATAGTCGAAGAATTCGCTGTCGGGCGACATGACCATGGTCGAGTTTCCGGAAAGCAGCGCCTTCTGGTACGCGGTCAGCGAGCGGTAGAAGCGGAAGAATTCCTCGTCCGCGCCATAGGCGTCCGCGAAGATCGCGTTGCGGCGGGCGTCGGCCTCGCCTCGGGTGATCTCGCTTTGGCGCGTGGCGTCCGACGTGATTTCAACCCGGGTCCGGTCGGCCTGGGCGCGCACGCGCTGCGCCGCTTCGTTCCCGCGGGCGATTTCATCCGCCGCCGCCCGTTCGCGTTCCGCCCGCATCCGGGCAAAGGTCGCGTCCAGGTTCTGGCGCGGCAGGTCGGTGCGCTTCAGGCGGACGTCGATGATTTCCAACCCAAGTTTCTGCGCCTCGGGGAAGGCGGCATCGCGGATCCGCTGCATCAGCGCGGCCCGGTCGGAACTGAGGATGTCGCCCGAGGTCACCGAGCCGAGGATTTCCCGGGTGCTGGCCCGCAGGATCGAATCGAGCCGTGTGCCTGCGGTCGAGATCGCCTGGTCGCCCGAGGCACCGGTGGCTTCGCGGAACTGCTCGACACTGGTGATCCGGTAGCGCGCGAAGGCATCGACCACAAGCCGGCGGTCATCCAGCGGGGTGACTTCCAGCGGATCGACGTCACGCGACAGGATGCGGTCGTCATAACGCACGACTTCCTGGATCAGCGGCAGTTTGAACGCCAGCCCCGGTTCTTCCTTGATCGACACGACGCGGCCAAATTGCAGGACCATCGCCTTTTGCCGTTCGTCCACAATAAAGACCGAGGACAGCGCCGCGGCCAGGACGATGACCACGATGGGCAGAAGAAAGGTTGTCTTTTTCATCTCAGTTCCCCCCGGTGCTGCGGCGCAGTTCGTTCAGCGGCAGGTAGGGCACAACCCCCTGGCCGCCGGCCTGATCGTCGATGATGATCTTGTCGACGCGGCCCAGAACCTGTTCCATCGTCTCGAGATAAAGACGCTGGCGCGTCACTTCGGGGGCCTTCTTGTATTCTTCCAGGACGGCGGTGAAGCGGCTGGCCTCACCCTCGGCCTCGTTCACCACCTGGGCGCGGTAGGCCTCGGCCTCTTCCAGCGTCTGGGCGGCTTCACCGCGGGCGGCGGCCAGCACCTTGTTGGCGTAGGCGTCGGCCTCTTTTTCCAGCCGGTCGCGCTGCTGTTCGGCGGCCTGCACTTCGCGGAAGGCGTCGATCACCTGTTCCGGCGGGTCGGCCTTGTCAAAGTTCACGCGGACGATGTTCACCCCGGAATCGTAGCTGTCGAGCGTTGACTGGATCAGGTCCTGCAACCGGCTGGCGATGACGCCACGGTCGCGGTTGAGGATCGGGGCCAGGTCGGATTGCGCGATGATTTCGCGCATCGCCGATTCACTGACGGCACGGATGCTTTGCTGCGGTTCGCGCAGGTTGAACAGGAATTTCGCCGGGTCGTTGATGTTCCACACCACCTGGAAATCAATATCGACGATGTTTTCATCGCCGGTCAGCATCAGCCCGGCTTCGCTGCCGCGCCCGCCAACGCCGATATCCTCGGTCTGTTCGCGGGTGACCGGGATCACCTCTGCGGTGACCAGCGGCCAGGGGGCGAAGTTCAGACCCGGGTTGCCGGTCTGGGAATAGGCGCCGAGAAACAGTTCCACCGACTGTTCTTCCGGCTTCACGGTGTAGAAGCTGGCAAAGCCCCAGAGCACGACCGCGCCAAGCGCCGCCAGCCCGATGGTGCCCTTGGTGAAGGCCGGACCGCCACCGCCACGGCTGCCGCCGCCGCCGGTGCCGCCCTGGCCGCCACCCTGGCCGCCCATGAGAACGCGCAGCTTTTCCTGCCCCTTCTTCACCAACTCGTCGATTTCGGGGATCTGGGGCGGTTCGCCACCGGGACCACGGCCACCGCCGTTGTTGCCCCGATTGTCGCCGCCATTGCCCCGGTTGCCGCCGCTATTGCCGCCGCCACCCCAGGGCCCGCCGCTGTGTCCTGCCATTGAAAACCTTTCCTTGATACCTTGATCTTGCGATGTGTTAGGAAGCTGCCCCTAACCTGTGTGCTTTCGCCCGGATTTCAAGCGCTGCGCACCGGGTTCCGCATCGTGACCATCTCTTCCGACATGGTCGGGTGCACGGCCACGGTGCGGTCGAAGTCTTCCTTGGTCGCGCCCATCTTGATCGCGATGCCGGCAAGCTGGATCATTTCGCCCGCGCCGGGCGCGACGATGTGACAGCCCAGCACCTTGCGCGTCGCCCGGGACACCACGAGTTTCATCATCACCCGGTCGGGTTTTCCGGCGAAACTGGTCTGCATCGGGCGGAAGCTGGTGGCGTAGACCTCGATCTCTTCCTGCTCGCGGGCGGCTTCCTCGGACAGGCCGACGGTGCCGAATTCCGGCTGGGTGAACACGGCCGAGGGGATCAGGTCGTGATCGACCGGGGTCGGGTTGCCCTTGAACACGGTTTCGACGAAGGCCATGCCTTCACGGATCGCCACCGGGGTCAGGTTGACCCGGTCGGTGGCGTCGCCGATGGCATAGATCGAGGGCACGGCGGTCTGGCTGTAGGCATCGACCTTGACCGCGCCGCCGCGGGCCAGTTCCACGCCCGCCGCTTCCAGCCCCAAACCGGTGGTGTTGGGCGCGCGACCGGTGGCGAAGAGCACGAGGTCGAACACCTTTTCATGCCCGGTGGTGGATTTCACCCAGAGCGGGCCGCGCGGGGCATCGGACGGCGCGGCCGGAGACAGCTCTCCGGCCGGGTGGCCCAGGGCCACGTCGCCTTCGGCCAGCGTGCCGGAGCCCAGGTGTTCCTCGGTCGCGGGGGCCATGTCGAGGATATTGGTGCCGCAATGCAGGTCGATGCCGTTTTCGCGCATGCTGTCGGCGATCAGGCCGCGGGCCTCTTCGTCGAAGCCGCGCAGAACCTGCGCGCCGCGGTAGAACTGCGTCACCTCGACTCCCAGCCCGTTGAGGATACAGGCGAATTCGCAGGCGATGTAGCCGCCGCCGACGATCAGGATGGATTTCGGCAGGGACTTGAGCTGGAAGAGGTCGTCGGAGACGATGCCGAGATGCGCGTTGGGCAGGTCGGGGCGCACCGGGCGGCCGCCGGTGGCCACGAGGATGTGCTTGGCGGTGATGTCTTCACCGGTGGACAGCGTGACGGTGTGGGCGTCCTTGACCGTGGCGCGGGCGTCGAAGGTGGTGACGCCGGCATTTTTCAGCAGGCTGCGGTAGACGGATTCGAGCCGGTCGAGTTCGGTGTTGAGCTTGCCGGAAAAGGCGGTCCAGTCGAAGCCGCCACGGGTCATGTCCCAGCCATAGGCCTGCGCCTCGGCGTCGAGCCCGGCATAGGTCGAGGCGAAGACCATCAGTTTCTTGGGCACGCAGCCGCGAATGACGCAGGTGCCGCCATAGCGGCTTTCCTCGGCAAGCGCGACGCGGGCGCCGGTTTCGCTGGCCGCCACCCGCGCGGCGCGAACCCCGCCGGAACCGCCGCCGATGACAAAGAGATCGTAGTCGAATGCGCTCATCTTCCGTGCCTTCCTGACGCTGTGCGGTCAGAGGTATTCCACAACGCGCGGGCGATGGCCAGAGCCGGGTGCGGGCATCGCCGGGAGTTTATCGAGCGGTGCGGGCCTGCGGCCCGCGCAGGGTAAGCCCGGTGCGGGCGCATCGGGCGGGGGGCCGATTTTTCTGCGAAAAATCGGCGTCGGGGGCGCTGCCCCCCTGCCGCCTGCGGCGACAGTCCCCCGAGGTATTTGGCAAACCAAAGATGTCGCAGCGGGGTCTAGTCGCCGAGGTCGCTGAACAGGTTGTCGGTTTCGGCGAAGTCGATCTTTTCCTCGGTCGCGGTGCCTTCGTTGATGTCGCGCAGTTCGACCCGGCCGTCGGAATGGCCGATCACCACCACGTCGCAGATGTCGATGAAGAGCCCGTTTTCCACCACGCCGGGCATCTGGTTCAGCACCATCGCCAGCTGGCGGGCGTTGCCGATGCGGTTGAGGTGCAGGTCGACGATGTAGTTGCCCTCGTCGGTGATATAGGGCTTGTCGCCGTTCATCCGCAGGCTGGAGGCGCGGCCCATCACGTCCATCGCGACCAGGGTTTCCTCGATCAGGGCCTGGGTGGTGCGCCAGCCGAAGGGGATGACCTCGCAGGGGAGGGGGAAGGCGCCGAGATGTTCGACCTCTTTCGCGGCGTCCGCGATCACGATCATCTGGTCGGAGGCGGTGGCCACGATCTTTTCCTGCAGGAGCGCGCCGCCGCCGCCCTTGATCAGGTTCAGTTCATCGTCGAATTCATCGGCGCCGTCGATGGTGAGGTCAAGCCAGCGCGCCTCGTCGAGCGAGATCACGTTGATGCCCATGTCGCGGGCGAGTTCCGCGGTGCGGGCCGAGGTCGGCACGCCCTTGATCCGCAGCCCGTGGTCGCGGACCATTTCGCCCAGGCAGCGCACCAGCCAGGCCGCCGTGGATCCGGTCCCAAGCCCCACACGCATCCCGTCCTCGACAAAGTCCGCTGCCCGGCGGGCAGCCACGAATTTCGCACGGTCGATGGGCGAGAGCTCTATTGTCATTCTGGGGCAACTCCGTTTGTTCACGCACTGTTATAGGCATAAATCACGCTTTGGGCGAGGGGCAATCCCATGTCCGATGTCAAACCCGGACGCGGATCGGATCCCAGCCCAGCTGGAAGGTCGCGTTGGTGGCAGGTACCTTGGTCAGCTTGCAGGTGGCCATGACCCCCTTGGCGACCACCGGCTTGTTGAAGCCGGCAAAGGTAAAGAACTGCAACCCGCGCACGACTTTCTTGCCGCCGAGCTTGACCCAGCCCTTGTTCAGGGCTTCCAGGTTTTGCAGGTGGCGAATGTTGCTGTCGCTGGAATAGACGCCGCAGACCGCCATCTTGCCGTCGCGAGGGATCACCGCCCAGGCGAAATCCATCTTGCCCATCTGGCTGTTCCAGACAAATTCGCCGGTCGTGAAACGGTCTGTTACGGGGGTCTGGAACAGAGCATCCTGTGCGGCGGCGGGGCCGGCAGACAGGATGGCAGCGATCAGGGCGCGTTTGAGCAACGGGCGTTTCCTCTTTTCCGTGTCTGCCGATCAACCTAGGCGTGACGTTGGTGCGCATCAACTGCGGATCTGCCCGATGTCCGGGGTGGTGCGGGAATGTCGCATATGGGGCATTGCGTGGCGGCGGGTTCGGGTAAAACCGGGGCATGTACCGTTTGCACTATGCCCCCGACAACGCGTCGCTGATCGTCCGGCTGGTTCTGGAAGAACTGGGCGTGTCCTATGAAACCGTGCTGGTGAACCGCGCCGCGCGGGAACAGGAAAGCGCGGGGTATCGCGCACTGAATCCCGCCGGGCTGATCCCGGTTCTGGAAACGCCCGACGGGCCGCTGTTCGAGACCGGCGCGATCCTGATGTGGCTGGCGGACACCCATGGGCGGCTGGCCCCCGCGCCCGACAGCCCCGGGCGGGCCGCGTTCCTGCGGCGGCTGTTCTTTGTGGCGAACACGCTGCACCCGATGCTGCGGATGACATTTTATCCCGGCAAATACGTGGGCCACGATCCCGCGGCGCAGGCAACGCTGGTGACGACGCTTCAAAGCCCGCACCCGGTGGACATGCGTCTGCCGGGCGCGCTGGCGCTGCTGGAGCTGGACAGGGCAGACGAGCTGAGCGTGCTGGACCATTACGTGGCGTGCCTGCTGCGATGGTGCGCGTTGTACCCGGTGGGGCAAACGGGCTGGTTCGACCTGGCGGACTACCCGGTCTTGCGGGCGATGGTGACGCGGTTGGAACAGCGGCCGGCGGTGGCCGCGGCGCAGCGGGCCGAGGGGCTGGGGGCGCATCCCTTACAGCGCCGGACTATGCCACCCCGCCCGAGGGCAGCGCGACCTGAACCAGCTTGCCCGAAACATGCATCCAGATGTCGTTTTCGGTGGTTCACCGGGCCGGGGCGCTGTTACCTGTTGGGACAGGTTGCAAGGGAAAGGCGCGCGATGTTTCTGTCGGTGTTCGATATGTTCAAGGTCGGGGTCGGGCCGTCGTCAAGCCACACGATGGGGCCGATGGTGGCGGCGGCGCGGTTCCTTGACCGGATGCGGGACTCGTCCTTTGGCTTTCACGGCCTGAAGGCGTCGTTGCATGGGTCGCTGGCCTTTACCGGCGTGGGGCATGCGACGGACCGGGCGACGATCCTTGGACTGGCCGGGTTCGTGCCCGAAACCTATGATCATGCAGCCGCAGAGGCGGCGCTTGCGGCTAATCGCGACACCGGGATGCTGGAGCCCGCGGGGCTGCCGCCGCTGAAGTTCGATCCGAAAGCCGATCTGGCCTTTGATTTCGGGCCGGCGCTGGCCGGCCATGCCAACGGGATGATCCTGTCGGCCACCGATGCCCAGGGCGACGTGATCTTGCAGGAAACCTATTATTCCATCGGCGGCGGCTTTGTCATGACCGAAGCGGAACTGGCGGCGGGCAAGGATACCGATGACGGCGCGCCGGTGCCGTACCCGTTCAAATCGGCCGCCGAGATGCTGGAGATGGCGCAGATCTCGGGCAAGTCGATCGCCGAGATGAAGCGCGCCAACGAGATTTCGCGCGGGTGTGCCGACAGTCTTGACCGCGGTGTGGCGCGGATCTGGCAGGTGATGAACGATTGTATCGAGCGCGGGCTGGCCACCGACGGCATCCTGCCCGGCGGGCTGAAGGTCAAGCGCCGGGCGCATGGCATTCACCAGGCGCTGCTGGCCGAACGGGGCATGAACCTGACCGCGCCGCACACGATCAACGACTGGATGAGCGTCTATGCCATGGCGGTGAACGAGGAAAACGCCGCCGGCGGGCAGGTGGTGACCGCGCCGACCAACGGGGCGGCGGGGGTGGTTCCGGCGGTGATCCGCTATTGGCTGGACCATGTGCCGGGGGCCAGCAGCACGAAGATCCCGGAATTCCTGCTGACGGCGGCCGCGATTGGCGGGCTGGTGAAGTTCAACGCCTCGATCTCGGGCGCCGAGGCCGGGTGCCAGGCCGAGGTCGGCAGCGCGGCGGCCATGGCGGCGGCGGGGCTGGCAGCGGTGATGGGGGGCACGCCCGAGCAGGTTGAAAACGCTGCCGAAATCGCGCTGGAGCATCACCTGGGCATGACCTGCGACCCGGTGAAGGGGCTGGTGCAGGTGCCTTGCATCGAACGCAACGGTCTGGGCGCGATCAAGGCGGTGTCGGCGGCATCGCTGGCGCTGCGCGGTGACGGCACGCATTTCGTGCCGCTGGACGCCGCAATCGAGACCATGCGCCAGACCGGACGCGACATGCACGAGCATTACAAGGAAACCTCGCTGGGCGGACTGGCGGTGAACGTGCCCAATTGCTGACGGCCAGGCGGTCGGGGCTGTCGCGTTTCCCGTCTGGACAGCGCGGAATCAATGCGCACAGTTGCGGCGAACCACATTGGATTGTCCCCGATGACCCAATCCACTGACCGCACCATGTTGGGCGTGGGGTTCATGGTGGCTTTTGCCATCGTGGCCCCGCTCATGGATGCCTTTGCCAAGGCCACCCCGGCCGAGATCCCGGTGGCGCAAGTGCTGTTGGCGCGGTTCGGGATCCAGTCGCTGCTGTTGGCGCCGCTGGCGCTGGGCATGGGCATTCTGACCCGGCCAACCCGGCACGAGGCGCTGCTGCACCTGGCGCGGGGCGGGGCGTTGCTGGCGGCCACGGCATTCTTCGTCGCTTCGCTTCGGGCGATGCCGATTGCCAACGCGATTGCAATCTTCTTCGTCGCGCCGTTCTTCGTGACGTTGGCGGGCGGACTGTTTCTGGGCGAATCCATCGGCCCGCGTCGGGTCATCGCCTGCCTTGTGGGCTTTGGCGGGGCGCTGCTGGTGATCCGGCCCAGCTTCGATGCCTTGGGCCTGGCGGCGTTTTTCCCGCTGGGGACGGCAGCGTTTTTCACCGCCTACATGCTGCTGACCCGGACGATGTCGCGGCGGATGCACCCGGTGACCTTGCAGACCCATACAGCGTTGGCGGCGACGCTGACGATCGGTCCGGTGCTGTGGGTGTTCGATGGCAGCGGGGTCGCGTTGCTTGATCCGGTCTGGCCGCAGGGGGTCGCGGTCTGGACGCTTTTGGGGGTTGGGGTGATCGCCACGATTTCCCACCTGTTCATCAGCTATGCGCTGCGGTTTGCCCCTGCCGCCACACTGGCACCGCTGCAGTACCTGGAAATCGTGGGGGCCACCGCGATTGGATATGTCGCCTTCGGAGAGTTTCCGCAGATGCTGACCTGGCTGGGGATCGCCATCATCGTCGGGTCCGGGATGTACGTGATCGCGCGTGAGCGCACGCTGGGCAGGACGCCGCCGCCACCGCCCAATCCGGCCCCGTGATATGGCGTGTGACGCGCGTCGGCGTCAATTTCCGTGCAGATTGACACGACGGATGCCGTTGCACTTTGCCTGACCAGTCGATTAGCATTTGGGCATGGAACAGGACAGGCCCGTTCTTGGGATCCTTTTGATGCTTGGGTTTTGCGCGGTGGCCCCGTTGGCCGACGCCGTGGCAAAGATTCTGGGCCCGCATGTTCCGATCGCGCAGCTTTTGCTGGTGCGCTTCGGGGTGCAGTTTCTGATCCTTCTGCCGTTCATGGGGCGCACGGGCCGGGATTGGCGGATGTCGCGGCGGGTGGCGGTCCTGGCCTTTGTGCGGACGATCCTGCACATCCTGGGGATCGGGATGATGGTCACGGCACTGATCTATCTGCCGTTGGCCGACGCGGTGGCCATCGCCTTTGTGCTGCCGTTCATCATGCTGCTTCTGGGCCATTACGTGCTGGGCGAAGAGGTCGGGATGCGGCGACTTTCGGCTTGCGCCGTGGGCTTTGCCGGGACGCTGCTGATCGTGCAGCCGGCCTTTGCCGATGTTGGCTGGCCGGCGCTGTTGCCGTTGGGGGTGGCACTGAACTTTGCCGTGTTCATGCTGTTGACCCGGCAGATTGCCCGGGACACCGATCCGATCGCGCTTCAGGCGGTCAGCGGCGGCATGGCGATGGTGGTGCTGATCCCGCTGATCCTGGTGCTGCCCGCGGGGCTGTTGCCGGGGGGGAAATGGGTTGGCGTGGATATGCCGACATGGGGGCTTTTGCTGGTGCTCGGGACGCTGGGCACACTGGGGCATCTGCTGATGACGTGGTCGCTGCGCTTTGCGCCATCGGCCACGCTGGCGCCGATGCAATACCTGGAAATCCCCTTTGCCACGCTGTTTGGCTGGCTGGTTTTTGCCGACCTCCCCGACGGGCTTGCCGTTGTCGGTATCCTGATTACCGTGTCGGCGGGGCTGTATATCCTGATCAGGGAACGGGCGGCCAGCCGGGCGCTTGCGCCAAACCTTGCAAAGCCTGCTCCAGCCGCGCCCGCGGCAGAATGATCGCCATGCCGGGCATGTCGAAGGTCAGTTGAACCGGCCCGGTGGCCCGGTTCGACGTCCCGACCCGGCCGCAAGGCGAAAAGGTGATCCCGTCAATCGGCCAGTGCAAACCGGCAGACCGCCCGGTGACCTGCGTCATTGGGAACAGCGACACCCGGCAGCCATCCGGAAGATCAAGCGCCAATTCGGGCGGGGCGGCAAAGATCACGTCTTCGGCCCCGATCAGCACGCAGCGCTTGGCGGTCTGGCAGGTCAGGGCGTTCATGGCCGCCAGCATGTGATCGGCGCGCGCGCCCAGAAAGCCGACGCCCAGGATCAGCGGCGCGTCGATGGTGGCAAGGCATTTTTCGAAATCGGTGCTGTCCTGTTCGGCGATCTGGTGAATGCGGTGATCCGGGATCATCCGGCGCGCAGCCAGCGACAGGGAATCCATGTCGCCGATCACCGCGTCGGGCATGTGATCGAATTCCAGCACCGTATCGGCCCCGCCATCGGCCGCCACCAGCGTTTGACAAAGCGCCAATCCGCTTAGAAAGGCCTGTTTGTCGACAGTTCCGCCACCGACCAGAAAAACTGGTGTATCAGTGGAAACAATAGCATCGGTCATGGCAATTTGGCCTTATTTGGCGAAACAGATCACAAAGAGGTCCCAAAATGATACCCTGCGGGGCATAGATTCGGGCAGCTTTGGTCTTGGTAAACGTGCTAGATGCCATACCGCAAGGTAGTGAAAGGTAGGCAGCGATGGTGAACTCGAGCAAGGTCCTTACCGTCTCTTATGGGACGTTTTCGTGCACGCTGGAAGGGTTCGACGACAGCTTCACGATGATGAAGGCGATTGCGGAGTATTTCCGCGATCTCGCTGCGGACGATCGGTATTTCGGTGCCGAACCGCCCACCCCTGATGCCGAGATGCTGGCCCGGATCGCCGAACGCGAAGTCGAGCGCCGCGTCGAAGCCCGCCTTGAAAAGGGAAGCATCGTCCTGCGCCCATCGCTCGCCGCGCAGGACGTTGCCCCCGTTGCCCAACCCGCCGCTGCCGCTCCGGCTGAACCGGAAACGGCCAAGTCTCCGGATGCCGCGCCGGTTGCCCCGGCGGCTGCCGTTGCCGCGGCCGCCGTTGCCGGTCTGGCTGCCACGGATCCGGACACGCAGGACAACGATGCGCCTGTCGCCGCGGTCGAGGCCGCAGAGGCAGAGGCAGAGGCGCAGGTGACTGAGACGACCGCCGAAGCGGACGTGGCTGTTGCCGACACCGCCGAAGACGTGACGACCGAAGCCGAGGCCGACGACACCGATGCCGCCGACGCGGTCGATCTTGCCGGTATTTCGGCCTTGATGGCCGCAGAGGATGCCATCGAATCCGATGCGCCAGAGATGACAGACGACGCTGACGACGACGACATGGATGCCGCGCCCGATGCGGCCGAGGCCCCGGTCATCCCGGCGGTCGCGTCGCTGAGCAGCGAAAGCGTTGCTGCCAAGCTTCAGCGCATCCGCGCGGTGGTTTCGCAGCATGATGCGCCGAAGGAAGTCGTCGCCGATTTCAGTGAAGACGAACATGCCGAAACGCTGGACGACGGCATCGACGACGATCTCGACATCGCCAATGTCAGCGCGCTGTTGTCCGAACAGGCAGAGGCAGAGACTGAAGCCGATGACGCCGTCGCGGAAGAGGAGAACCTCTTTGCCGAGGAAGACGAAGGCGACGAAAACTCGATCGACGCGCTTCTGGCGGCAGTGTCCGACGAGATGGACGACGACACGGACGACGTGGACGATATGCTGTTCGACGACGACGGCGACGATGTTGCCGAAGCCGAAGAAGACGATCTTGTCGCCGCGGACGACGACACGCCCAAGGGCGAAGTCGACGCTGCCGTTGCCGCGATGGCCGCGATCCTGGATGAGGACGTGGCCGAGGAGGACGACTGGGACGACGAAGACTTGCTGTTCGATGACGAAGAAGCGGACACCGACGCGGTAGCCGAGGCAGACGATGACGACGACGGGTTGAGCCTGGGCGTTGCCGCTGCCATGGCCGCCGCCGCTGCCCCCGCCGCGGTCGAACCGGTTCGCGCAGCGGTGCAGGCCCGTGTCGCCAAGATCAAGCGCGCCGACTTTGACGCCGCGGTCGCCCGTGGGGACCTGGAAGAGATCGTGGACGCGGCTGAAGACGATGAAGCCCCCGCCGAAGCTGTCCGCCCGCGCGTGCCATTGGCCGAAACCTCGACCCTGTCGGACGAGGACGAAGACGACCTGGCCCGCGAACTGGCAGAGCTTGAGGCGGAAATCGCCGCAGAGGAAGCTGGGGACCTGGACGAGGACACAGACGAAGACGACCTGCCGGAAACCGCCGAAGAGGCGTGGGACGACGAGGACGAAGACGATTGGGACGACGAGGACCTGACCGAGGCCGCGTCTGCGGAAGATGACGAGGACGACTGGGACGACCTTGACGCGGCAGAGGCCGAGGACTGGGACGAGGAAGACGACCTGCAAGAGGCCGCCTCTGCCGAGGAGGACGACTGGGACGAAACCGACGACCTTGACGACTGGGGCGACGAGGACGACGACCTGGACGACGTCGCCGCCGCCCCCGCGCCGGTGCGCCCGACCCGCCCGACCGCTGCGGTCGACGAGGACGACGACGACGCGGACGATTGGGACGACGAAGACGACCTTGACGACGTCGCCGAGGGGGAAGGCTGGGACGACGAGGACGATCTGGCCGACGACTGGGACGATGAAGACGACGACCTGGACGACGTTACCGCCGCCCCGGCACGCCCCGCGGCACCTGCCGCCGAGGACGAGGCGGACGACTGGGACGACTACGACGAGGAAGACGCCGAAGAAGACCGCAAATGGGCCGAGGCCGAGGCACGCATCAAGGCGGAACAGGCTGCCCGTGATGCCGAGGACGTTTCCAGCCGCGAAAAGGACGAGATGGAAGCCACCATCGACCGACTGGCCCGTGAAAGCGTGCGCAAGACGGTAAAGATGACCAGCCCGGCCCGCGTCATGCTGACCGAGGGCAAGGTCGAGGACGGCGACACCTCTGTCTCGCGCTTGCTGGATCAGACCGACAGCGAACTGCGTGAACCCGAAGGCAACCGCCGCCGCAGCGCCATTGAGCATCTGCGCGCCGCCGTTGCAGCGACCCGCGCCGATCGTATCCTGGGCCGCCGCCGCGACGAGGAAGGCGTGAAGGCCGCCTACCAGGAGGACCTTCAGGATGCCGTGCGTCCGCGTCGGCCGCAGGCCGGGGGCAAGACCGCGCGTCCGACCCGCCCGGACACGGGCCAGGAGCGTCCGGCCCCGCTGAAACTGGTTGCCGAACAGCGTATCGACGCCGAAGAGGCAGATGAGGCCCCGGCACCGCGCAAGGTTGCGGTACGTCCGCGCCGCCCGGCCGGCGGCTTGCCCGAACAGGCCGAGGATGACATCCAGGCGGACGGCGGGTTTGCGGAATTTGCCGAAAGCGTCGGGGCCAGCGAGTTGCCGCAACTGCTGGAGGCCGCCGCCGCCTACATGAGCTTTGTCGAAGGCCGTGACCAGTTTTCGCGCCCGCAACTGATGAGCAAGGTGCGTCAGGCCGAGGCCAGCGAATCCAGCCGCGAGGACCGGCTGCGCAGCTTTGGCCAGCTTCTGCGTGAAGGCAAAATCCAGAAAACCCGCGGTGGCCGGTTCACCGCCAGCGAGGATATCGGCTTTCGTCCCGGTGACCGCGCCGCGGGCTGATCGCTGATCGATCCCCCCTTGAACACGTTTGGCGACGGCCCCCGATTGGGGGCCGTTTTGCCGTCCTGATCCGGCGTTTGGGGGGATGCCGTGTTCACGACCGGGTGATTTTGCGCTTTGTCTCTTTCGTGTTGCGGGAACGCGCCTATCTTTGCCACAGTAGGCTTGCCGGTGCGCGCAAAAGCTGTGCGCTGGCTGCATTCACGAAGGAGTTCGATTTGAAACACCAGACCCTCGCCCTGACCCAGGACCGGACCGCGACCTTCCGCTTCTTCTGGCTGTCGGCGCTTTCCATGGTGATAATCCTGTCGCTGTCGGTGATGGCACACGCCCGTGGCGCGCCCGAAAGCTTTGCAGACCTGGCGGAAAGCATCAGCCCCTCGGTGGTGAACATCACCACCTCGACCACGGTCGCGGGGCGTACGGGGCCACAGGGGATCGTGCCGGAGGGCAGCCCGTTCGAGGACTTTTTCCGCGAATTTCAAGACCGTAACGGCGAAGGCAATCGTCCGCGCCGGTCTTCGGCCCTGGGCTCTGGTTTTGTGATTTCGGAAGACGGGTTCATCGTCACCAACAACCACGTGATCGAAGGCGCGGACGAGATCGAGATCGAGTTCTTTTCCGGCCGGACGCTGTCGGCAACCGTGGTCGGCACCGACCCGAAGACCGACATCGCGCTTCTGAAGGTCGAGGCCGACGGCCCGCTGCCGTTCGTGGGTTTTGGCGACAGCGACACCGCGCGCGTCGGCGATTGGGTGATGGCAATGGGCAACCCGCTGGGGCAGGGGTTCTCTGTCAGCGCGGGGATCGTTTCGGCCCGCAACCGGGCGTTGTCGGGCACTTATGACGACTACATTCAGACAGACGCGGCAATCAACCGGGGCAACTCCGGCGGGCCGCTGTTCAACATGGATGGTCAGGTGATCGGCGTGAACACCGCGATCCTTTCGCCCAATGGCGGCTCGATCGGGATCGGGTTCTCGATGGCATCGAATGTGGTGACCAAGGTGGTCGACCAGCTCAAGGAATTCGGTGAAACCCGTCGTGGCTGGCTGGGCGTGCGCATTCAGGACGTGACGCCCGACGTGGCCGAGGCGCTGGGCCTGGAAGAACCGCGCGGGGCGCTGGTGTCCGACGTGCCCGATGGCCCGGCCAAGGATGGCGGGATTGAGGCCGGCGACGTGATCCTGGATTTCGACGGTCGCGCGGTGGATGACACCCGCGGGCTGGTGCGCCAGGTCGGCAACGCGCCGGTTGGCAAGACCGTGCGCATCGTCGTCAACCGCAACGGCGAAAGCAAGACACTGAAGGTGACGCTGGGACGCCGCGAAGAGGCTGAAACTACCGATGCCGGCGACACCGCCGCCCCCGCCGGCCCCGAAGCACCGCAGCAAATGGACCTGCTGGGCATGACGTTGAGCCCGCTGACGGACACGCTGCGCGAAGAGCTGAATCTTGGCGACGGGATCGAGGGCCTGGCCGTGATCGAGGTGTCGGAAGCTGCCGAAGCCTTTGAGAAAGGGCTGCGCAAAGGCGACGTGATCACCGAGGCCGGGCAAAGCCCGGTGCGTGCGCTGAGCGATCTTCAGGACCGCCTCACCGAAGCGGAAGAGGCCGGGCGGAAATCCATCCTGCTGCTGGTGCGCCGTGGCACCGATCCGCGCTTCGTCGCGCTGACCATCGGACAGGACTGACGGCCGACAAACCGGAAATGCAAAAGGGGCGCCGCGCAGGCGCCCCTTTTTCATGGGGCGTTTACATGGCCTATTCCGCCGCCAGCGCGGTACCGCAGACCGCCGGACAGTGCCGCGCCTTGCGCCACAGGGCGAACCGCGGGTCGCGTTCGGAATAGATGCAATCGGCCAGACGAATACGCTGTCCGGCGGCCATCGGCCGTTTCAGCGTCAGCCCGTCGCACAATACCAGGGGCAGACCTTCGTCCATGGCATATTCGGTTTGGCCGTCCAGGGTTTCGGTGCAGCCGAAGGCGGCCTTGCCCTGCACACCGTCCAGCCGTTCACCAGCCACAAGATCGCGTGCGGCAAAGGCCACCAAGGCGCTGCGGCTGCCAAACCACGGCGCCAGCATCGTGCCCGGGGCGGCAGCCGGCAGGGCGCGCGCAGTGTCCAGGATCGCCGCCGCCCCGGCCGGGACCGGAACATGGTAAAGCTGATGTCGGTCGCGTTGCGCGTCCGGGGTCAGCCCGGGGCAGGTTGTACCATCCGGCGCCAGGGCCCGTACAAAAACGGCGGGTGCGGCGTCCGGATGGGTGGCGGTGAGCAAGCCCAGCGCATCGTCTGCGTCCGTTTGCGGCAGGTGCAGCAGCTCATCAACAGAGTCGAGGTCCAGCGGGTCGCGCCGGGCGATGCCGCCAAGCGCGTTGGACAGACAGCCAAGAACGGATTTTTCACGGTGTTGCGGCGGGTCGGCGCGCAGGATCCCGGCCACTTGCGGAACGAGCCCATGGCCCGCCAAACGGCGGTTCAGCGCCCAAAGCGCGCCCGCCGCGCCGCCGTCTTGAAGCGCATAGCCCAGGTCGCCCGCGCGGGCGATATCCAGCAACCAGGCGCCATAGGCCAGGTCTGCGGACGGGTCCGTCATCACCACATGGGTGCCAGCCACAAGCGCGGCTTCGGCCAGGATCGCGGCCTCTGCCGGGGGCAGATCGGCAAGGACGAGCACATCCGCCGCTTCACAGGCGGCTGCCAGGTGCAGGTCCTGGCAAAGCGCGACCTGTCCGCAGCAGATGGCGCGGTGCACCTCGGCGCAACTGTCGGTCAGCCGGGTGGGCAGGCCCGCAGCCTCGGCCCCGTTCTCGGCCCTGGCGCGGCGGCTGTCGGCCATCAGCACCAGACGCAGCCCGTCGGTCTCACGCGCCTGTCGCGCCAGCCCGGCCCCCAGCGCCCCGATCCCGGCAATGGCGATCCGCAGCGGACGGTCAGCGGCAATGGAAAGCGTGGCGGCCATGGAGAGACTCCTTGCAAGACGAAACCCGAACCTGATGTCTTGCAGGTGTCTGCGGAGTTTTTCAGGCACCAAAATGGCAATGCCACGTCGCCGCCGCGCAGCATGAGGCGTCAGCGCAGACGATCCCCCGTCTGCATCTTTTGCTTTTCAAATACCTTGAGGAGGTGGGGGCAGAGCCCCCATCGGCCGATCCTTTCCGCCGTCACTCGCCCCGGTTCACCGCGACCAGCCCCAGTTCACGGGCGGTGTCCATCGAAAGTTGCGCGCTTTTCAGGCCGCGTTCGCGCTGGAACCGGCCAAGGGCGTCGCGCGTTGCATTGTCCATCGTTCCGGTGATCGCGCTTTTGTAATAGCCACGGGCAAAGAGCGCGCGTTGTAGCGACGACAGGAATTCCGGCGTCATGGTGGACGGGCAGGGGGACTCGAACCGGTACTCGCCGCGAGGTTTGACCAGCTTCGGCACCGGCCCGTTGCGATAGATCGGCGGTTGCAGCACGTTGCCCCACTTGTCGACCTGCGCCGGCACCACCTGCACCTGGCCCATGACCTGTTCATATTCGGCAGGGGTGGTTTCCACTGCCCAGCAGGTGCCGGAGGAGTCCTTTTGCGGCGCGGCCACGGGGGTGTTGCGCGACGCGGCATCCCCGGTCGCGGGCGTTTCCATGCAGGCCGCCACAGCCAGCAGCGCGGCAAGGGGAGGCAGGATTTTCATGTCGACTGCACGTGCCTGTCTGTTGCACTTGTTGTTGCCGCGCACCCTAGCGGTTTTGGCGTACCGAGGAAAGCATTCCGACGGTCGCCGGCGGATGTCCATGGGGCTGGCGCGGCGCGCAGGCCACGCTTTGCCACGCATCGTTGCGCCCGCAAAACAGACAACACCACGACACGGACGGAATTTCACGCAAAAGGGGCTGGCAGGTGCCGTGCAGTGGCACTAGGTAGGGACGGAACAAAATTCTGGAGCGGTGGAATGGCGAAAATCACCTATATCGAACATAACGGCACCGAACATGTGGTCGACGTGGCCAACGGCCTGACCGTGATGGAAGGCGCGCGCGACAACAACATCCCTGGCATCGATGCCGATTGCGGCGGCGCCTGTGCCTGTTCGACCTGCCACGTCTACGTGCATCCGGACTGGGTGGAAAAGCTGCCTGCGAAGGACGACATGGAAGAGGACATGCTGGACTTCGCCTTTGAGCCCGATGCGGCACGCTCGCGCCTGACCTGCCAGATCAAGGTGACTGACGCGCTGGACGGCTTGATCGTGCAGATGCCCGAAAAGCAGATCTGATGCCCGGGGGCGCGCCGCGACGGCCCGCCCGCCCGTGGCATCGCCTTGCCCGCGTCGCGGGACTGGCGATGTGCCTGTGGACTGCGGGCAACGTGGCGGTTGCGCAGGCCATCGCCGACGCGCGCTATGGCGCGCCGACCACGCGCTATGCCCATGGCGTGCTGGGCGACGCGGTCGAGTGGGGCGCGCTTGAGATGCGCCTGGCCGACGGCAGGACCGTTCGGCTGGTGCTGCCCGAGACACGCGTTTTCGAAGACATTGCCCCCCGGTTGGTCGATCTCGACAGCGACGGTGCGCCCGAGGTGATCGTTGTGGAAAGCGACAACCGCCTGGGCGCGCGGCTGGCGGTTTATGGATCTGGCGGGATGTTGGCGGCAACGCCGTTCATTGGCCGGGCCTATCGCTGGCTGGCACCGATCGGGGCGGCAGACCTGGACGGCGATGGCGCGGTCGAGATCGCTTTTGTGGACCGGCCGCATCTGGCCAAGACCCTGCGCATCTGGCGCTACCGGGCCGGTGCGCTGGCGGAGGTGGCCAGCCTGCCGGGCCTGACCAATCACCAGATCGGCTGGGACTTCATCGCGGGCGGGATCCGCGATTGCGGCCAGGGCCCCGAGATGATCACCGCCGACGGCGATTGGCGCCGGGTGATGGCGACGGGATTTGGCGCGGGGCGTTTTGCCAGCCGCGAGATCGGTGCCTATGCCGGGCCTGACAGCCTGCGCGCCGCGCTGGACTGCCGCTGACAAGTCGTCCCGGGCGGGATCGCACCCGGCAACGGGGCCCGCGGCATCGCGCCGGGTCAGTCGTTGGTGGGCGGATCCAGCGCGTCGATCATCGCCGGCAAAAGGGTCGCGGGAAGGGTCGGCTGTTTCTTCCAGGGGGCATTGCCCTGGATCAGCAGCACGCCAAGCCCCGCCAGCATCAGCATCGGCAGCGCGGCGGCGGCCATCCGGTCGCCTGAGATGCCGCTGACCGCGGCGGCGATCAGGATGCCGAGGCTGAACAAAAGCGAAGACGCCCCGATCGCGAACATCGCCCAGCGGGCGCCGCCGGTTTCGCCGATGGCCACGGGCAGGTCTGGCGTGTTTTCCGCCAGGTGCGTCGCCAGCGCACGGCACAGCGCATGGTGGGCGGCGCGGTCGCTGTCGGTCACCGGCAGGCTGGCATCCCGGTTCAGCCCGATGTGCACGACGCGCTTGCCGGTGTAAAGGTCGAGCCGCCGCATCCGCTGGCCCCTGATCACGTGATCAACCAGCGCAGCCCGGGTCACGTTGGACAGTTCCAGCGTGCCATGCGGCCCGTGCAAGAGCCCCGGTTCCAGCCGGTAGGTCACCTGCGCGCGCAAGGGCGCAGGGCGGAAGCTGAAGCTTTCAGCCCGCATCAAGCGCGCGCCAACCGATGTCGCGGCGGCAGAAGCCTTCGGGCCAGTCCACCGCATCAACCAGCGCATAGGCGCGGTCGCGCGCTTCTGCCAGGGTCGCGCCGCGCCCGGTGGCGTTCAGCACCCGGCCGCCGGTGGCGATGACGGCGCCGTCCCTTTCCGAGGTTCCGGCGTGGAACATCATGTGGAAACTGTCCTCGGGCAGCCCATCAAGGCCGCCGATGACGCTGTTCTTGACATAGTCGCCGGGATAGCCGTTTGCGGCCAGCACCACGGTCATGGCGTGATCGTCGGCCCAGTTCACCTGCGCCTCGGCCAGCCGCCCTTCGGCGCAGGCCAGCATCAGGTCCAGCGCCTGCGCGCCCAGCCGCAGCATCAGCACCTGGCATTCCGGGTCGCCGAAGCGGACGTTGTATTCCACCAGCCGGGGCTGGCCATCTTCGATCATCAACCCCGCATACAGCACACCCTGGTAGGGCATCCCGCGCCGCACCATTTCCGCCATGGTCGGACGGACGATTTCGGTCAGCGCCTTTTCGGCGATGGCGTCGGTCAGGACCGGAGCAGGGGAATACGCGCCCATGCCGCCGGTGTTGGGACCGCTGTCGCCTTCGCCGACGCGCTTGTGATCCTGTGCGGTGCCGATCGGCAGGCAGACGTCGCCATCGACAAGCACGAAGAAACTGGCCTCTTCGCCCTGCATGAATTCCTCGATCACCACCTCGGCCCCTGCGGCGCCGAAACTGCCGCCGAACATGTCGTCGATGGCGGCCTCGGCCTCTGCGACCGTTTGGGCGATGATCACGCCCTTGCCGGCGGCCAGCCCGTCGGCCTTGACCACGATGGGTGCGCCCTGGGTGCGGACATGGGCCTTGGCGGCCTCTGCCTCGGTGAAATGGCCATAGGCGGCGGTGGGGGCCTTGGCCGCGTCGCAGATATCCTTGGTGAAACTTTTGGAGGCTTCCAGATGAGCGGCGGCGGCGGAGGGGCCAAAGACCAGCAGCGCGGCTTCGCGCAGCCGGTCGGACACGCCGGCGGCCAAGGGTGCCTCAGGCCCGACGATGACGAAGTCGATGGCGTTTTCGCTGGCGAATTCGGCCACTGCGCCGCCATCGTTGATATCAAGGCTGGCACATTCGGCGATCTGCGCGATCCCGGCATTGCCCGGTGCGACGATCAGCTTGTCGCATTTTGGGTTCTGCATCACTGCCCATGCCAGGCTGTGTTCGCGCCCGCCGCTGCCGAGGATGAGGATATTCATGGGCGTTCGTCCTTTGTCTGTGATCGCCGTCCGCCTGCGGCGGAGCGGGGGCGCTGCACCCGGACCCCCGGGATATTTTCCGCCAGAAGAAGCAGGAGGCGGTTTTGCTTCGTCGCAGCCTCCTTTACGGTAGGCGGGCAGGCAAGGGCAAGCGAGGCGTCATGGATCTGATCGACGAAGGCACGACCGGGAACGCCCCGGAATTCACCGTCTCTGAATTGTCGGGTGCGGTGAAACGGGTGATCGAGGGCGAGTTCGGATTCGTGCGCGTGCGCGGCGAGGTCGGGCGCGTCAGCCGACCGCGTTCCGGGCATGTCTACCTGGACCTGAAGGATGACCGGTCGGTGATTTCCGGGGTGATGTGGAAGGGTGTGGCGGCGCGTTTGGACCAGCAACCCGAGGAAGGGATGGAGGTGATCGCCACGGGGCGGCTGACCACGTTCCCGGGACAGTCGAAATACCAGATCGTGATCGACGATATCCGGCCTGCGGGCATGGGGGCGCTGATGGCCATGCTGGAAAAGCGCAAGGCGGCGCTGGCGGCGGAGGGGCTGTTCGCGACTGAGCGCAAGAAGGCCTTGCCGTATTTGCCCGAGATTATCGGCGTGGTGACCTCGCCCTCGGGGGCGGTGATCCGGGACATCCTGCACCGGTTGCGCGACCGGTTCCCGCGCAAGGTGCTGATCTGGCCAGTGGCCGTGCAGGGGGCGGCCTGCGCGCCCGACGTGGCCCGGGCGATTGCCGGATTCAACCGGCTTTCGCCGGGGGGCGCGCTGCCGAGACCCGACCTGATTATCGTTGCGCGGGGCGGTGGTTCGGTCGAAGACCTGTGGGGGTTCAACGAGGAAATCGTTGTGCGCGCGGCGGCGGCATCCGAGATCCCGCTGATATCCGCCGTCGGGCATGAGACCGATACCACGCTGATCGACTTCGCGGCGGACCGGCGGGCGCCGACACCGACGGCAGCGGCGGAAATCGCCGTACCCGTTCGGCTGGACCTGTTGTCGTGGGTGGGTGAGGCCGAAGCACGGATGCGACGGGCCTTGGGCCAGGGGCTGGACCGGCGCGGGCAACGGCTGCGGGACCTGTCGCGCGGGTTGCCGCGGTTGCAAACCTTGCTGGACGGACCTTCGCAGCGGTTCGATCTGTTGGCAGACCGCCTGCCCAAGGCATTGCGCGGGAGCGTCGATCGCCGCCGGGTCACGCTGTCCGAAACATCGGGCAGCTTGCGTCCGGGCCTCTTGACCCGAGCGCTGGCGGCAGAGGTGAGAGGTCTGCGGGAAACCGGCGTGCGGCTGGCGCCTGGGTTGAGCCGGGTGATCTCTGCCAAGACGGAAGCGCTGGGCCGACGCGCCGACCGGTTGACACCGCGCCCGATCCTGCGCGAAATCGCGGTCGGCAAGAACCAGCTGGAAGGGCTGTCCCGGCGCCTGGCGGAGGCGGGGCAGGCTCAGGTCAAGGGGCCGCGCGACCGCCTGGCTGCGCTCGGACGGCTGCATGAAACGCTGGGGTATGAGGCCACGCTGGAGCGCGGCTTTGCCGTTGTGCGCGGCGATGGCCATGTGGTGACCACCAAAGTGGATGCAGAAGCCGCTTCGGGACTTGAGATCCAGTTTGCCGATGGTCGAATGAAAATCGGCGGGGCCGTGCGCAAATCGAAGCAGGTCATGGACAAACCCGAACAGGGATCACTGTTCTGACGTTCCTGGCTTTCATCTTTCCAAAAATACTCAAAACGCGACGCTTGTCATACAGTGCGGCCTTTTGAGTACTTAGAGAAAGATGAAAGAGATCAGACCCCGACATCCGGGCCGAGGCACATCATCGGTTCGTCGTTCTGGCGCGCCTCATAGAGTATCGTGGCCGTGGGATCGTTGGCAAAAATCGCGCGCAACCCGCCGCTTTCGCGATAAAAGCTCCAACACTGAGGAGTTGGCGTGTCTTCGTAGATGAAGCAGATCAGGCCGGCGTCTTCGTACCAGAAGCCGTCTTTGCACTTGCCATCGAGGAATGACCAGCGCACGCGGCGATTGTCGAGGTATTCCTCGACCCCGTAGGCCTGGCCATCCTGTCCGAAATAGAGCGTCTTGCCCGTGACATAGGATTCGAACTCGCTGGCTGAAAGCGGCTCTGCCGCTTGCGCGGACAGGGCGGTCAGAAGGGTCAGGGCGAAGGCGATGATACGTGTCATGGGATCAGTCTGACAGAAACGCGTGGTTTTCGGAACTGTATCGGCGGTCACATCTGCGTTGTGCCAGCCCATTTTCGCGCCCGGTGATCCATCACGCGGCGCCAAAGCGGTGGGACAAGCGCGATGACAGCCATCACTGGCAGCGCGTAGGGCAACACAGGCATTGATGCCGGGTGCAGTTCCAGCGCCGGATAGCGGCGGCCGGGATGTGCGTGGTGATCGGAATGCCGGGGGGCGTTCAGCATCAGGGCCGAGGAAAACCAGTGTGGCGCGTTCCAGCTGTGCGCGGGGCCGACCGGTTCCGGGCGACCGTCGGCGCGGTTTGTGCGGCGCAGGCCATAGTGCTGGACGTAGTCCGAGAGCAAGAGTTGCGCTTGGGCATAAGACGACAGTGCGAGCAGCCACAACAGGCCGGGCAGGCCCGCCACCGCCGTGGCGAGCGCCCCTGAAACGAGTGCGCCCAGGGCATACGTGACATAGGGGTGCAGACCGGCCTTGGCGCTCCGCTTGCGCAGGGCGGCCTCGGCGCGCCAGCCTTCGCGGAACGAACCGTGCCATGCCCTGAGCGCGAAGCGCCAGAAGCTTTCGCCATGGCGCGCGGAGTTCGGGTCGGCATCGGTGGCGGCATGAATGTGATGCACCCGGACGTGGGCCGAAGCGTGGTGGCCAAAAAGAACAGAACAATAGACCGCGACGCCCAGCCGGTGAAACCATCGGTTGGACCGGTGGATCAGTTCATGTGCGTTTGAATTTCCGACCTGACCAAGAAACAGACTGAGCGCGACGAAGATCAGAGCCTTTTGCGTGGTGCCGGTGGCGGTCTGGCTCAGCACGTGGATCCCGCCGAACAGCAGCGGGAATTGAGCCAACGCCAGTGCAACCGACAGGGGATCGGCGGCGGGAAACTCGGCGCTGTCCGGGGCTTCTGGCGCTGCCAGTGCGGCGATCTTGTCCATCAGGAAGGTGAAAAGGGTGATATAGGCCAGTGCCAGGCCCGACCATGCGCCGCCCACGGTCAGCGCAAGTGCCAAAAGCGCCACCATGGTCAGGGTCACTGCGCCGAAGCGGATCATGCGATGTGTCGTCCTTTTGTCTGTCGCTTGAACATAGCCGGTCTTTCCGCCACCGATAGGACCAAAGCGGGGCAATTCCGGGAAAGGCGTGGCATGGTCTGGGTATTCGGTGGTATCGCGGCGTTTGCGGCGCTGGCCTATGGCTCGGCGTTCTGCTGGCGCCACGACAGCGCTTTGAAGACAGCGGTCAAGACCACGTCGACCGCGGCCCTGGCGATGGCTGCATGGTGGGGCGGGGCGCCGGGGCTGCTTGTGGCGGCGCTTGTGGCGTCGGCCTTTGGTGATTTTGCCCTGTCGCGCCCGTCAGAACGGATGTTTCTGGCCGGCATGGCCAGTTTTGCACTGGGTCACGGCGCCTATATCGGGCTTTTTGTACAGACCGGTGCGCATCCGGCGGCGCTGGGTACGGTTGTTCCGGCTCTTCTGGCGGCTGGGCTTGTGGGGGCGGCCATTGTTGCGGGGCGCCGGTTCGTGTCCGGGGCCGGGGCGCTGGCGGCGCCCGTGGCGGTCTATGCCGGTGTGATCTGCCTGATGGGACTGGCCGCGCTGGCGCTCGGGTCCGGGCATCTGCTGGTTCAAAGCGCGGCCTTCGCCTTTGTTGCGTCGGACATGATCCTGGGCGAGCAACTCTTCGGCATCAACCGCGGGCGCTGGGCCGACCGGTTGCTCTGGCTGCTTTACTGGGGCGCGCAGGCGCTGTTTGTTCTGGCGTTCCTGCCCTGATCCTCATCTTGCCCAAAATATCCTGGGGGTGAGGCCGCAGGCCGAGGGGGCAACGCCCCCTCTCGACTTTTCTTTAGAAAACGTCGTTCAACGCAAGTGTTCGTCGAAAAACGCCACGGTCCGGTCCCACGCAAGCTTGGCCGCGGCCTTGTCATAGCGCGGTGTGGAATCGTTGTGGAAACCGTGGTTCACACCCGGGTAGATATGGGCGGTATAGGCCTTGGCGTTTTCTTTCAGCGCAGCCTCGTAGGCGGGCCAGCCTTCGTTCACACGGGTGTCCAGTTCGGCGTAATGCAGCAACAGCGGAGCCTGGATGCGCGCAACGTCCGCGGCGTTCGGTTGCCGGCCATAGAACGGAACCGACGCGCTGAGTTCGGGGTAGGCCACCGCAAGCGCATTGCAGACCCCGCCGCCATAGCAGAAGCCGACGCAGCCAACCTTGCCGGTCGTCGCTTCATGCGCGGCCAGCCACTCATACGCGGCGAAGAAATCGTTCATCAGCTTTTCGCGGTCGACCGTACGTTGCAGGTCGCGGCCTTCGGCGTCATTGCCGGGATAGCCGCCGACGCTGGTCAGACCGTCGGGTGCCAGCGCGATGAACCCGGCCTTGGCGACGCGGCGGGCGACGTCCTCGATATAGGGGTTCAGGCCACGGTTTTCATGGATGACAACGACAGCCGGGGCCGGACCTTCCACGCCTGTCGGGGTCACCATGTAGCCGCGGACCTGCCCGTGGCCGTTGGGCGAGGGGTAGGTGATGTATTCCGGCAGGATGTCGGGGTCGGTAAAGCTGACCTGCTGGGCCAGGGCGTAATCCGGCGACAGCATGTTCAGCAGCGCCAGCGCGGTCACGCCACCAACCGCGAATTTCCCGGCACGGTCGAGGAATTCGCGCTTGGTGATCTTGCCATGGGCGTAGAAGTCGTAAAGGTCCAGAAGTTCCTGATCGAAATCTGCCGCGGTCATGCGGCGCGGTGGGGTCTGGTCGTTCATCGTGTCTCTCCCTGAAAGGACCGCCTTGCTGCGGACGGGTCCTTGCGAAAGGATAGGGGGAAACCCTGACAGGACCACAGCGAAAACATGCAGACGACTTTCACGATTCCGACAGACGGGCAGGGCCTGTATGAATTTACCCGGCAGGTGGCGCGCTGGGTAGAGGGCGACGGGCTGCTGACGCTTTTCGTGCGCCACACCTCGGCCAGCCTGCTGATCCAGGAAAACGCCGACCCCGAGGTGAAATCCGACCTGCGCGCGTTCTTTCACCGGCTGGTGCCGCCCACGACCGACCCGTCGATGTCCTATCTGACCCACACCTATGAAGGCCCAGACGACATGCCCGCCCATATCAAGGCGGCGCTGCTGCCGGTGTCGCTGTCGATCCCGGTGCAGGGCGGGCGCATGGCGCTGGGCACCTGGCAGGGGATATACCTGTTCGAACATCGCAGCGCCCCGCACCAACGCCAGGTTGTTGCCCACCTGGGCTGATCCCGGGCAGGGGACGCGCGAAAACCGTTGAAATCGTGAAGAAACCCATGCAGGTGTAGCGAAACAGAGCCGGAATGCCAGTGCCATGACAGACACCCCTTCCTCGCGTTTTAAGCGCGCGCGCAAGACCCTTCTGATCGGGGGCGGTGCGGTGGTGGTGCTGGCCGGGCTCGGGTACTGGGCGTTCCCGGTGCCGCCGGCGCTCAGCTGTGGCGGGGTGCCGGAAAAGGGCCGCTGCCTGTTCCTGGGCGCACCGCTGCAAATCGCCGGGACGCCGGTGTTCCTGCCGCCGAAGCAGCAGGCGTTCTTTCCCACGCAGGCGCCGCTGGAATTCATTGACGCGCGCGGCACCGTCTGGATCGCGCCGCCCAACACGCTGACCGATGGCGCAACGATCCCGCCTTACTTCGAACCGCTGGTGGGCGACCGGCAAAGTCGCGAATACCTGTTGGCGGCGGCGCTGCACGATGCCTATTGCGGGATCGGCAACGACGCGCTGGAAACCTTCCAGACCCGGCCCTGGCCCGAGGTGCACCGGATGTTCTACGAGGCGCTTCTGGTCAACGGCACCACGCCGGCGAAAGCCAAGATCATGTTCGCCGCCGTCTACCTGGGCGGGCCGCGCTGGAACGACCCGGAACGGTCGCTGGACAGGGTGAGCGTAGCGGCGCTGCAGCAGGAACTGGAATGGTGCCTGAAATGGCTGGACGGCGCCGATCCGTCGGTTGACCGGATCGAGGAATGGATGCGGGGCCGCGAAGCCGCGCTGCGCAACGGCACCCAGGCAGAGCCCGACTGGGAGGCGCTGTTCGCGGACCGGGCCTGAGGGCTGCAACGAAAGGAACGGCGATGGTCAGACTGCGGCGGCGGATCGGTCTTGCGCTGTTGGCCTTTGCCGCTGTGGGCGCGGCCTATGTGCTGCAACCGTCCCCCGGAGAGACGCGCTGCACCGATGTGGCGGGCGCTGACCGTTGCCGGTTCGACGGTACGCCGCTCGATCTGACCGGGGCGCCGGTTTACCTGCCGGGAAAAGAAGAGGCGTTCCTGCATACCGCGCATGCGCTGCGCTTTGTCGGTCCCGACGGGGTGGTCTGGACCGCGCCGGCCGGCACGCTGACCGATGGCGCGACGATCCCCCGTTTTCTGGAACCGTTGCTGGGCGACCGGCAAAGCCGCGATTACGTTCTGGCGGCCACCTTGCACGATGCCTATTGCGGCGAAGGCAACGAGGCGCTGCCGACCTATCATTCGCGCCCTTGGCCACAAGTCCACCGGATGCTCTACGACGCGCTGCGGGTGAATGGCACGCCGCCTGACCGTGCCCGGATCATGTTCGCCGCCGTCTACCTGAGCGGGCCGCGCTGGGATGCCTCGGGCAAGCTGATCGACCGCGACAGCGAGGCACGGATCAAGCTGGCGTTGGCGGACTTCCTGCGCTGGGCCGAAAAGGCCGACCCTGAAATCGAGGCGGTGGAGCACTGGCTGGAGGGGCAAGACAGGGATTGATCCCCTTGCCCTGTGCCCCGTGACATGGCCAGAATGTCAGGAAACACTGGGGGCACGATGGACACGATGGATCAGAACCTGTTGGGACAAGAGGCCGACGCTTGGGTCGACGCGCACAAGGCGGCGCTGTCAGACTGGTGCGCGACGATTTTCGATTTCGCCGAACCGGCGTGGCGCGAATACCGGTCCGCCGACTGGTACGTGACCCGTCTGCGGGCCGAGGGCTTTGAGGTCGAGGAAGGGTCCGGCGAGATGCCCACCGCGTTCTGCGCCCGCTGGTCGAAGGGCGACGGGCCGGTGGTGGGCCTTTACGGCGAATATGACGCCGTGCCCGGCAACTGCCAGGCGGCGCGCCCCGAACCCGCGCCGCGCGACGGCGTGTCGTGGCTGGCGGCTGGACATACCGACCCGCATTCGGGGCTTGGGATCGGCAGCCTGGGCGGCCTGCTGGCGACCAAGCACGTCATGGAAAAACATGGCATCAAGGGCGGGCTGCAGTTCACCGGCGAACCGGCGGAAAAGGTGCGCGGGTCGAAACCGATCCACGCGGCGAAAGGGTACTATGACGGCTTGGCGGCAATGCTGTCGTTCCACCCGTTCTACATGCTGCCGCTGTGCAATACCGTGCGCTGGGACACGCATTGCGGCGCGGGCTGGTCGATGATCTATCGCTTTCGCTGCGACGAGGCGCATCTATGGGGCGCCAAGGACGGGGCGCCGATCCCGCAAAGCCATTCGGACATCCGTGCGCCGGGGGCGAACGACGCGCTGGTGATGATGTACCAGACCGCGCGCACCCTGCGGGATTCGATGCTGCCCCATCGTGGCGGCTGGTCGGTGTCCGAGGCGATCCTGTCCACCGGCCAGGCGACGGCCGACAACCTGCCGGGGCTGTGCGCTGACCTGCAATACATGATCCGCGTGCCGGATGTGGCGCTGGCCGAACAGATCACCGGCATGCTGGACCGCGTGGCGGATCATTGCGCGGCGATGACCGGCTGCACGGTAGAGCGCCACTGGGTGTCGAAGTCGCGCCCTGGCCTGGCCAATCACGCCATGGCCCGGGTGGTCTGGGGCGCGTTGCAGGACGTCGGCGCGCCGGTCTGGGACGACGGCGCGCTGGACGTCATGCGGCAGGTGCAGCGGGCGTGTGGTGTCGAAGGTGTGGCGGACCCGCTGATCGACGCCTGTACGCAACTCGTGGCACCGGAAGAGGCCGAGGCGATCCTGCGCCGTGACCTGCCGCCGTCGCAAAGCCATTCGACCAGTGACGACTATACCGACATGTGCTGGCATGTGCCGACCGCGCGGTTCTACATCGCGCGTCCTGCGCTGAAGGGCGGACCGTACCCGGCCTGGGCAATGAATGCGCTTGGCGGGATCCCCGCGACGATCGACCCGATGGTGCAGGTGGCGGCACGGGTGCTGGCACGGTCGGCGCTGCGCATCCTGACGGATGACGCAGCCCGCCAGGCCGCGTGGGACGAGTTCGTCGCGCGCAAGGCCGAGGCAGATATCCCGCCGCTCTGCGACTATGATCCGCCCGTGGGATTCGGCTGGCCGGAATACGTCGACACGCCGCGCGGGCGCGGCTGGCACATCCCGGGGTGACACTGGCCCCGGTTCAGATCGTGATCACAACCTTGCCGGTGCTCTTGCGCGTGCGCAGCAGGTCCAGCCCCTCGTTGGCGCGGTCGAGCGGAAGGGCGTGGCTGACATGTGGTTTCAACCGGCCATCGCTGTACCAGGCGAAAAGCTGTGCCAGGCTGTCCGTCACCACCTCTGGCCGGAAGCCCAGGTAGCCGCCCCAGTAAAGCCCGTGCACGGTCAGGTTCTTGACCAGCAGGTGGTTGGCCTTGATCTGCGGCACGTCCCCGCTGGCAAATCCGATGGTCAGGATCCGCGCCTCGGGGCGGCATGAGCGGAAGGCGGCGGTGAACTGGTCGCCGCCCACCGGGTCATAGACCACGTCGGCCCCGCCAAGCGCCTTCATCTCGGCGCGGATATCCTGTGTGGTGGCGTCGATCAGATGGTCGGCCCCGGCATGCTGCGCCACTGCCAGCTTGTCGGTGCCCCGGGCGCAGGCCACCACACGGGCGCCCATCAGTTTGCCGATTTCAACGGCTGTCAGGCCGACGCCCCCGGCAGCGCCCAGAACCAGCAGCGTTTCGCCCGGCTGCAACCGCGCCCGGTGTGACAGCGCAACGTGGCTGGTGCCATAGGCAACCTGGAAGGCGGCGGCGTCCACCGCGCTCATCCCGTCGGGCAGGACCACCGCGCGGTCGGCATCGAACACGCCGTAGTCCGCCAGCCCGCCCTGGCCGCCAAAGACCGCGACGCGTTGGCCGGGGTGCAGATGCGTGACGCCCTCACCAACCGCGTCGATTGTTCCCGCGACCTCCATCCCAAGGGTGAAGGGCAGGGCGGGCGTATCCTGGTAGGTGCCTTTGACCATCAGCAGATCGGCGAAGTTCAAGCCACAGGCTTCGATCTTCAGGCGAATCTTGTTTACGCTAACGTCAGGAATGGGCAGGGTTTCCACCCTCGGGGCAACGTCATGTTGCGATACGACCAGTGCCTTCATGTCTTGCAATGTCCCGGAGTTTTGTGCATTTTCGAGAATTGTAGGTATCTCAATGGCTTGTGTCGGCACAGTGCCGTACCGCGCGTTCACGGAAATGTGAGTGATTTTTCGCGCTTTGGTTGAATTCTTAACTTTCTCTACACCCTGCCTCAAATCAACGTGTTGCCAGAAAAGAAAAATACCTTATAACGGGTTTCAAGCTGTTGGGGTGCACGGCTTCTGAAGAAACATTCTGGTTGCGGCGGGGCTGCGTGCTTTGCCGGTGGCTAGGACAAACACTGAGGAAAGTTCGCTTGGCACATCCTGTAGACTTACATGTGGGAAAGCGTATCCGCCAGCGGCGGTGGCTTGTTGGTGTGACCCAGCAGCAACTGGCGGAACGGGTCGGAATCAAATTCCAGCAAATCCAGAAATACGAAACCGGCGCCAATCGCGTCAGCGCCTCGCGTCTGTGGGATATCGCAGACGCGCTTGACGTACCGGTCAGCTTTTTCTTCGACGGGCTTGAAAGCTCTGACACCGAAAACGCGGAAACCCACGACAGCGTTCCCGCCGACCTGATGGGCGACAAGGAAGCGCTGGATCTGGTGCGTTCCTATTACGCGATTCCGGAAAACCAGCGTCGTCGCCTGTTCGAACTTGCCCGGGTGCTGTCAGACGTGGCTTGAGCACAGGCCTTGCCTGATGTAGCCCGGGGGTAAAGCCCCGGGCACAAGGGACAGGGAAGTATGAACGCCAAGACACGCGAAGACCTGATCGAAACGGCACACGCGTTGGCCGATGCCGCGCGCGCGGCAATCCTGCCGCATTTCCGTACGCGGCTTCTGGCTGAAAACAAGTTGGACGGCGGGTTTGATCCCGTGACTGTGGCCGACCGTGCCGCCGAACGGGCGATGCGGGATGTGCTGGCGGTGCGTCGACCGATGGACGCAATCCTTGGGGAAGAGTACGGGCAGACGGCCGGTGACAGCGGTCTGACCTGGGTACTGGACCCGATCGACGGGACCCGTGGTTTCATGAGCGGCACGCCGACCTGGGGGGTTCTGATCGCGGTGTCGGACGACACCGGCCCGATTTTCGGGATCGTCGATCAACCCTATATTGGCGAACGTTTTGTCGGCGGGCTGGGGCAGGCAAGTTGCACCGGGCCCCTTGGACAGACCGGGCTGGGCACCCGGCAGACCGCGACGCTGGACGACGCAATCATCTTTTCCACCTTCCCCGAGGTCGGGACCCCGGACGAGGGTGCGGCCTTTTCCCGCGTGTCGCAGGCGTGCAAGCTGACTCGCTATGGCACCGATTGCTATGCTTATGCGTTGATTGCAGTGGGGCAGATCGACCTTGTGATCGAGGCCGGATTGCATGCCTATGACATCCAGGCACCGATTGCGGTGATCGAGGCTGCGGGCGGCATCGTCACCAACTGGACGGGCGGCAAGGTGCACATGGGCGGGCAGGTGCTGGCCGCTGCCAATCCGGACATCCACGCCCGGGCGCTGGCACTGCTTCAGGCGGGTTGATGCCTTGGGGGACTGCGACTAGGGTGGTCCCTGGTCGAGTCCTTTACCCGTCTTCTGTCGGCCAATGTCACATTCCAAAACCGAAACGGGTCTGACTGGAGTGTGCAAATGGCTGAACTGCTGATCCGAAATGCGACAACCGTCCTGACGATGGACGACGCCCGTACCGAATTGTCCGGGGCCGATGTGCTGATCCGCGACGGGGTGATTGCGGGCGTGGGCCACGGGCTGGCCACCACCGGAGACACGGTCGACGGCGCGGGCTGCGTGGTGACGCCGGGGCTGGTGAACACGCATCACCACCTGTACCAGACCCTGACCCGGGCGGTGCCCGGCGGGCAGGATGCGTTGCTTTTCGGCTGGTTGCAGACGCTTTACCCGATCTGGTCGCGTTTCGGGCCGGAAGAGATGTTCGTCTCGGCCCAGGTCGGGCTGGCCGAACTGGCGCTGTCGGGCTGTACGCTGACATCGGATCACCTGTATCTCTATCCCAACGGCGCGCGGCTGGACGATACGATCGCCGCCGCCCGCGAGATCGGTCTGCGGTTCCATCCGACGCGCGGTTCGATGAGCATCGGAGAATCCAAGGGCGGGTTGCCGCCGGATTCCCTTGTCGAAGACGAACGCGCGATCCTGGAGGACTGTATCCGGGTGGTCGATGCCTTTCACGATGCGTCGGAGGGTGCGATGGTGCGGGTCGGGCTTGCGCCTTGTTCGCCGTTCTCCGTCAGCCGCGACCTGATGCGCGACGCCGCGCTGCTGGCGCGGGACAAGGGGGTCACGTTGCACACGCACCTGGCCGAAAACGACGAGGACATCGCCTATAGCGAGGCGCAGTTCGGCTGTCGCCCCGGCCAATATGCCGAAGACCTGGGCTGGACCGGGCCGGATGTCTGGCACGCCCATTGCGTGAAGCTCGACGGACAGGAAATCGACCTGTTTGCGCGCAGCGGCACCGGCGTGGCGCACTGCCCCTGTTCCAACTGCCGGTTGGGCAGCGGGATTGCCCCGGTGCGCGCCATGCGCGATGCAGGCGTCAAGGTCGGTCTGGGCGTCGATGGATCGGCCAGCAATGACAGCGGCAACCTGATTGCCGAGGCGCGTCAGGCGATGCTGTTGCAGCGGGTCAGCCGGGGGGCCGATGCGATGAGCGCGCGCGAGGCGCTGGAAATCGCCACGCGGGGCGGGGCGCAGGTACTGGGGCGGAACGATTGCGGCCAGATCGCCGTGGGCAAGCGCGCCGATATCGCGATCTGGGACGTGACCGGTGTGGAAAGCGCGGGAAGCTGGGATCCGGCGGCGCTGTTGCTGGCCGGTCCGATGCGGGTGAAGCACTTGTTTGTCGAAGGCCGCGCGGTGGTTTGGGACGGGCAGATGACCGGCATTGATTTGCCGATCCTGATCGAACGGCAAAACCGGTTGGCACACCGTCTGGCCGAGTCGCTATAGTGGTGCCAGTCCACTTGAGGGGAGTGCCCGTGAAAATCCACCTGATAGCCGCCCTTGCCGGCAGCATCGCCCTTTCCGCCTGTGTTCCAGTGCCCGTTCCCGGCAGGGAAAAACCGGTGCAGGTGACGCCTGACACGACAAGCGCCGCGGGCCGGGCGATCAATGCCTTTCGCACCGCGAACGGGCTGAGCGCGCTGGGGCATTCGGATACGCTGCAACGCGTGGCACAGGCCCATGCCGATGATATGGCAAGAACCGGTGTGTTATCGCACAAGGGCAGCGGGGGCAGCACGCCAGCGTCACGCGCGAAGGCTGCGGGCTATCGCTATTGCTCGATTGCCGAGAATATCGCCGAAGGGCCGCGGGATTTGGCGACGGCGATGAAACTTTGGGAAGAGTCCGGCCCGCATCGCGCCAATATGGTCAAGCCGGAACTGTCCGATTTCGCGATCGCGCAAAGTGGGGTTTACTGGGTGATGGTGCTGGGACGACCGGGCTGCTAAGCGCCCGCAGTCTGTGGTCCTGATCCGGGAGGGACGGCATAACAGCCTGTCCCTTTTTCCGTTCTGGCGCCGATGCGAAATGTGGGTCTGTGCGCCTTGGATGTGCCTGTACGAAAATACGCAGGCTGTACCTGAATTGAGTGAAATGTCTTGAGCGTTCGACTGATGCCCGTTTCCGAAGGGGCGTCAGTGATGATTTATTCTGCGTAATCAGGCGCTTCGCTGTCGTTCCCGCCGAAAACTGCCAGGTCCAGAGCTGCAACTGTTGCCATGCCGATGAGGAAGATCATTGTGTGTATCCTTCTGTATTCGGCCCCCAGGAACTGAATACGAAAAAGGCCGAATTGTGGCAAGCAAAAGTCGCGATTTCGACCTAATTTGCCTTGCTCGCCACAATTTTATATTAATTTCGAGATTAATGATGAAAATTCTCCAGAATTGTTGACTCTAATTCGAGGTTTATGGGGAAATGCGGAGAAATAATAGATTCGAAATCTGACCCATATGGGGCAATTGGGGCGCGCTCTGCCTTAATTCAAAGATGGGAGCCAGATACAAAAAAGCCCCGACCACGAGCCGGGGCATCTTTTTTGCCATGGAGTTGGTCAGGCCGTCGCGCGGCCCGCGATCCAGACCTCCGCAACCGCCCGGTCGTCGCCCATCATGATGGTCGGAAACACCGCTTCCCAGATGTCGTCGGCGCAGGCGCTGCGTTGTGCGATGGCCATTGTCGAAGACAGGTCGAGCGCGATCAGGTCCGCTTCCATCCCCGGCGCGATCCGGCCGATCTTGTCGTCCAGCCCCAGTGACGCAGCCGACCCGGCGGTCGCCAACCACAGCAATTGCGCCGCGTGCAGCGGCGTGCCACGCAACTGCCCGATCTCGTAAGCCGCGGCCATGGTGCGCAGCATCGAAAAGGAGGACCCGCCGCCGGTGTCGGTGGCCAGCCCGACACGCTGACCCGCGGTCATCAGCCCGGCCATGTCGAACAGGCCAGAGCCGATGAAGGTGTTGGACGTAGGGCAGTGCACCAGTGCCGCGCCGACCTCTTTCAGTCTGTCTTTTTCGCGCGGTTCCAGGTGGATGGCGTGGCCGTAAAGGCCGTTTGCCCCCAGCAGTCCGTGTTCTTCGTAGGTGTCAAGGTAATCGCGTGCCTCGGGGAACAGCGATTTGACCCAGGAGATTTCCTCGGTCTGTTCGCTCAGATGGGTCTGCATCAGGCAATCGGGGTGTTCGGCCCAAAGCGCGCCCAGTGCCGCCAACTGGTCGGGTGTCGATGTCGGCGAGAACCGGGGTGTGATGACGTAGGACAGCCGGTCAACCCCGTGCCAGCGGGTCAGCAGCGCCTTGCTGTCGTCATACGCCGATTGCGGCGTATCGCGCAGCTCTTCGGGTGCGTTGCGGTCCATGCATGTCTTGCCCGCCAGCATCCGTTGGCCGCTGTCCCGGGCCGCGGCAAAGAACGCGTCGACGCTTTCAGGGTGGATGGTGCAATAGCTGCACACCGTCGTCGTGCCATGCGCCCGGGTGAGCGCCAGGTAACTGTCGGCGACGGCACGGGCATATGCGGGATCGGAAAAGCGCATCTCCTCTGGGAAGGTATAGCTGTTCAGCCAGTCGATCAGCCGCTTGCCCCAACTGGCGATCATCCGCGTCTGGGGATAGTGCACATGCGCGTCGATGAACCCCGGCAGGATCAGGTGGCGGCCCATATCCTGCACCGTGGCTTGCGGGTAGTGCGGCAAAAGCGAGTCGGCCGGGCCGGTGGCCACGATCACCCCGTCTTCGACAATCACCGCGCCACGAGGCTCGACATGGGCGGCGGACACCGGGTCTTCTTCAAAGGGCTGGGCCCGATAGGTCAGCACCTGTCCCAAGATGGCTGTGGTCATGACTGCTCCTGTTGTGCGCAGGTGAACCTAGGCGGCACCGGTTCAAAGGTAAATTCAGATCCGCCCTATTGCTTTCTTGATCCATTCAATAGAGTTGCTTGGAAAAGTGAAGAAAAAGGGGGCGCCATGACCGACGAACCCGCCGAACTCGTGGAAGAGCGCGAGGAAGAGGCAGATGACAGCTATGCCCTGCCGCGCAAGGCTGTCGCGCAGATTCTGTATGCCGTCGATACAAACGACCGCGATCAGCTGATCGAGCTGATGGAGCCGCTGCACGCGGCCGACATCGCCGACATGCTGGAACAGATCAACGCCTTCGACCGGATGCGGCTGATCAAGCTGTACGACCGGGAATTCGACGGCGAGATCCTGTCGGAACTCGACGAAGCGATCCGCGAAGAGGTCATCGGCATCCTGCGACCCGAGGTCCTGGCCGAAGCGGTCCGGGAAATGGACAGCGATGACGTTGTCGACCTACTGGAAGATCTGGAAGAGGAACAGCAGGAAGCGATCCTTGAGGTCCTGGAAGACGCCGACCGGGTGGCTGTCGAGCAGTCGCTGACCTATCCGGAATACTCTGCCGGGCGCCTGATGCAGCGCGAAGTGGTGATGGCGCCCGAACATTGGAACGTGGGCGAGGCAATCGATTATCTTCGGAATACCGAGGACCTGCCCGAGCAGTTCTATCATGTGATCCTTGTCGACCCGAAACTGCGCCCGGTCGCGAACGTCACGTTGGGGCGGTTGATGTCGTCACGGCGCGAGGTGCTGCTTGGTTCGATCGCCGAGGATACGTTTCACATCATCCCGGTGACCCGGCCAGAGTCCGAGGTCGCCTATGCGTTCAACCAGTATCACCTGATCTCGGCCCCGGTGGTGGATGAAAATGACCGGCTTGTGGGGGTGATCACCATCGACGACGCCATGGCGGTGCTGGACGACGAACATGAGGAAGACATCCTGCGCCTCGCCGGTGTGGGTGAGGAAAGCCGTCTGTCGGACAGCATTCTTGAAACAACCAAGCTGCGTTTCCCCTGGCTGGCGGTGAATCTTTTGACGGCCGTGTTGGCGTCGCTTGTGATCGCGCAGTTCGAAGCGGCGATTACGCAGGTGGTGGCCTTGGCGGTGCTGATGCCCATCGTGGCATCCATGGGCGGCAATGCCGGTACCCAATCGCTGACCGTCGCGGTGCGTGCGCTGGCCACGAAGGACCTGACCGGGTCCAACGTCTGGCGGGTGATCCGACGCGAGGCGTTCGTGGGGTTGGTCAATGGCGTTGCATTTGCGGTCATCATGGCGTTGGTCGGATTCTTCTGGTTCGGCTCGCCGCAACTGGGCGCGGTGATTGCGGCGGCGATGATCATCAACCTTGTGGTTGCGGGGCTTGCCGGCATCATGATCCCGGTCATCCTGGAAAAGGCAGGGGTCGACCCGGCACTGGCCTCTGGCGCCTTCGTGACGACGGTCACGGATGTGGTCGGGTTCTTTGCATTCCTGGGGCTGGCCGTGGTGGTGCTGCTATGACACTGGAGGAGGTCAAGAAGGCCGCGCGCAAGGCGGCCTTTGCCCGCCGCAAGGCGGCCCATGCCGCTGATCCCGGCACCGGGGCAGGGGTTCTGTCCAGTTTGCTGGCGGGCTATCGCGGCGTGCCGCTGTCGGGTTACATGCCGATCCGGTCCGAGATCGATCCGCTGCCCGCAATGGCAGAAGCCGCCGCCCATGGCCCGGTCGGTATCCCGGTGATCGACGGGGCCGGACTGCCGTTGCGCTTTGCCCGGTGGGAACCGGACATGCCACTGGTCGACGGACCGTTTGGCGCGCGCATCCCCGAGGTGCCAGAGTTTTTCGACCCGGAAATCCTGATCGTGCCATTGGTGGCGTTTTCCCGGACGGGCGGGCGGTTGGGCTATGGCGGTGGGTTCTATGACCGGACGCTGGAACGGCTACGGGCGAAACGCCCGACGCTGGCCGTGGGCTTTGCCTATGCCGCACAGGAAGACGCGGACATCTCGCTGGAGCCGACTGACCAGCCGCTCGATATGATCGTGACCGAATCAGAGGTGCTGACCCCCTGACGGGGTGTGGCATTTGGCGGGGGGCACGGACGGAAATTTGAATTGCAGTGGCCCGCAATCACGGCTACCTGAGGCCCATGTCGATCTGGGAATATGCAAATCCGGTCAAGTTCATCCGCACGGCGGATCGCCTGCTGCCTTGGGTCTCCGGGCTGGCAGTGATCACGCTTGCCGTGGGCCTGATCTGGGGATTTTTCTTTACGCCGGAAGATTACCGTCAAGGCTCGACGGTCAAGATCTTCTACATTCACGTCCCCGCCGCGATGATGGCGATCAACATCTGGGTCATGATGCTGGTGGCATCGCTGATCTGGATCGTGCGTCGGCACCATGTTAGCGCGCTGGCCGCCCGCGCCGCTGCACCGATTGGTGCGGTGATGACGCTGATCGCGCTGGCCACTGGTGCGATCTGGGGGCAACCGATGTGGGGCACATGGTGGGCCTGGGATCCGCGGCTGACCAGCTTTCTGATCCTCTTCCTGTTCTACCTTGGGTACATGGCGCTGTGGTCGGCCATTGAAAACGATGACACGGCCGCCGATCTGACTTCGATCCTGTGTCTTGTCGGCTCGGTCTTTGCGCTGCTCAGCCGCTATGCGGTGCTGTTCTGGAATCAGGGGCTGCACCAAGGGGCGTCTTTGTCGATTGACAAGGAAGAGAACGTTGCCGACGTGTTCTGGTACCCGGCTTTGGTCAGCATCGCGGGTTTCATGCTGTTGTTCATCGCACTGGTGCTGCTGCGCACCCAGACAGAAATTCGCGCCCGGCGAACCCGCGCGCTTCTGGCCCGGGAGCGCCAGGCATGATGCCGGAACTTGGAAAATACGCTGTCTACGTGTTGTCATCCTATGCGGTGACGCTGGTGCTGATGATCGGTTTGGTCGTGCTGAGCATCGCCCGGTCGCGCCGCGTGCGCGCAGAGTTGGACAAGGTCGAGAAAAGGATCAAGGGCAATGGCTAAGATTTCGCCCCTGATGATCGTGCCGCCCCTGCTTTTCGCGGCGTTCGCCGGAATGGCGTGGTGGGGCATGAAGGAAAACACCGGCAGCCGCGAACTGCCGTCGACCCGCATCGGCCAACCCGCGCCGACCGTCAGTGCCGGGCCGCTTGGCTCTTATCCGCAGGTCACGCAGGACACGCTGACCACGGGTGAAGTGACGCTGGTCAATTTCTGGGCTACCTGGTGCCCGCCCTGTCGCGCCGAACACCCCAAGCTGCTGGAAATGCAGACGCAAGGGCTGCGCATCGTGGGGATCAACGTCAAGGACAGCGAAAGCGCCGCGCGCGGCTATCTTGATGAAGAGGGCAATCCGTTCATGGCGTTGGGGTTTGACCCGCAGGGGCGCATGGCGATTGACTGGGGCGTGACCGGGCAGCCGGAAACGTTCATCATCAGCGGCGATGGCACCGTGCTGTTCCGGTTCTCTGGTCCGCTGGTCGGAAGCGATTACGAACAGCGGTTCTTGCCGCAGTTGCAAAAGGCCCTGGGCGCAAGCTGATCCAGCCCGCCCGGTCCTGTCGGAAAAACGAAAAACGCGCCACCCAAACGGGAGGCGCGTTTTTTTTGTTCATCTATTCAAGCGTCTTAGCGCATGTGGTGCAGCGCCGCGGTGTCAAAAGTTCCGACAAATCCGCTTGCGACTGCCAGCACCAGAAGGGCGCCTGCCTGAACAATTGACAGGGTTTTCATTGCGAATGCCTCTAGGTTCCGTTCCTGAGACCGAGATGTATGCTGCGGTGCAAAAAGAAAAGGGACGACTGAGGGGGTGCGACCAAATGGGTCAGCCCTGTTTACTTAACTGTTGAAAAATCCGGCGGCACGCTCTTGCCGGGCCCGTGCCGTGTGCACGGGCCGAAACGAAAACGCCGGCCCGTGAGCGGGGCCGGCGTTTCTGGTTTGAAGCCCAGGCGGATCCTGGATCAGCTGGCCTTTGCCAGGTCGCGCAGCACATAGTGCAGAACGCCGCCGTGTTCGATGTACTCGATTTCAATCGCCGTATCGATCCGGCACTTGATCTGGATCGACTTGCTGCTGCCATCGGCATAGGTGATGACGCAAGGCACCTCTTGCAGCGGTTGGATGGTGTCCAGGCCGTGAATTGAAACGGTTTCATCGCCGGTCAGGCCCAGCGACTTGCGGGTTTCGCCACCGGTGAATTCGAACGGGATCACGCCCATGCCCACCAGGTTCGAGCGGTGGATGCGTTCGAAGGACTCTGCGATCACCGCCTTGACGCCCAGCAGGGCCGTGCCCTTGGCCGCCCAGTCACGCGAAGACCCCGCGCCGTACTGTTCGCCACCAAAGATCACCAGCGGCGTGCCAGCCTCTTGATAGGCCATCGCGGCATCGTAGATCGAGGTCTGTTCGCCATCGGGACCCTTGGAATAGCCGCCTTCGACCCCGTCCAGCATCTCGTTCTTGATGCGGATGTTGGCAAAGGTGCCGCGCATCATGATTTCGTGGTTGCCACGACGCGAGCCGTAAGAGTTGAAGTCCTTGGGCGCCACCTGGCGATCCACCAGGTATTTGCCGGCCGGGGTGGTGTCCTTGAACGACCCGGCCGGGCTGATGTGGTCGGTGGTGATCATGTCGCCCAGAACCGCCAGGATGCGCGCGCCATCGATGTTGGTGATCACGCCCGGTTCCTTGGACATGCCCTGGAAATACGGCGGGTTCTGGATATAGGTCGAGGTCGACGGCCAGTTATAGGTTTCGGCGTCGGTGGTTTCCACGCCTTGCCACTTCTCGTCACCCTTGAACACGTCGGCATACTTGGTCAGGAACGCGTCGCGGGTCACGGTCTGTTCCACCAGTTCCGCCACTTCCTGCGAGGTCGGCCAGATGTCTTTCAGATAGACATCCTTGCCATCCGGGGTCTGCGCGATCACGCCGTTGAACAGGTCGATGTCCATGGTGCCGGCGATGGCATAGGCCACGACCAGCGGCGGCGAAGCCAGGTAGTTGGCGCGCACGTCAGGGCTGATCCGGCCCTCGAAGTTGCGGTTGCCCGACAGAACGCTGGTCGCCACCAAGTCGCCCTCGGCAATCGCCTTCGAGATTTCCGGTTGCAGCGGGCCAGAGTTGCCGATGCAGGTGGTGCAGCCGTAACCCACCAGGTTGAAGCCCAGCTTGTCCAGATCGTCTTGCAGGTTGGCCGCCTCAAGGTAGGCAGACACGACCTGCGACCCCGGCGCCAGCGAGGTCTTGACCCAGGGCTTGCGGGTCAGGCCAAGCGCGGCGGCCTTGCGCGCCACAAGGCCCGCACCGATCATCACATAGGGGTTCGAGGTGTTGGTGCACGACGTGATCGAGGCGATCACCACCTTGCCCGATTCCATGGTGTAATCTTCGCCTTCGACAGCCACTTCTTTGCCCATCGGGCGCTTGAATGTGTCTGCCATTTGCTGGCGGAACGCGTCTTGAGCGTTCGACAGCGGGACATAGTCCTGCGGGCGCTTCGGGCCGGAAATCGCGGGCACGATGGTGCCCATGTCCAGATGCAGGGTGTCGGTGTAGATCGGCGCATAATCTGCGTCGCGCCAGAACCCGTTTTCCTTGGCATAGGCTTCGACCAGCGCGACGCGGTCTTCGTCACGGCCGGTGTTGCGCAGGTAGCGCAGGGTTTCATTGTCGATCGGGAAGAAACCACAGGTCGCGCCGTATTCCGGCGCCATGTTGGCGATGGTGGCGCGGTCTGCCAGCGGCAGACGGTCGAGGCCTTCGCCGTAGAATTCGACGAACTTGCCGACGACGCCCTTGGCACGCAACATTTCCACGACCTTCAGGACAAGGTCGGTGCCGGTGGTGCCTTCGACCATAGCGCCGGTCAGTTCAAAGCCGACAACCTCGGGGATCAGCATGGAAATCGGCTGACCCAGCATGGCGGCTTCGGCTTCGATGCCGCCCACGCCCCAGCCCAGAACGGCTGCGCCGTTGACCATGGTGGTGTGGCTGTCGGTGCCGACCAGAGTGTCGGGATAAGCGACCATGTCGCCGTTCTGGTCCGTGTCGGTCCAGACGGTCTGCGCCAGGTATTCCAGGTTCACCTGATGGCAGATGCCGGTGCCCGGCGGCACCACGCGGAAGTTGTTGAACGCGTTCTGACCCCACTTGAGGAAGGTATACCGCTCCATGTTGCGTTCGTATTCGCGGTCCACGTTCATCTGGAACGCGCGCGGGTTGCCGAATTCGTCGATCATGACAGAGTGGTCGATGACCAGATCAACCGGGTTCAGCGGGTTGATCTTCTGCGGGTCGCCGCCCAGGGCCTTGATGCCGTCGCGCATGGCGGCCAGATCGACCACGGCGGGGACGCCGGTGAAATCCTGCATCAGAACGCGGGCCGGACGATAGGCGATCTCGCGCGGGTTTTTGCCACCCATCGCGCCCCAGTCTGCAAAGGCCTTGATATCGTCCACGCTGACGGTCTTGCCGTCTTCGAAGCGCAGCATGTTTTCGAGCACAACTTTCAGCGCGGCAGGCAGGCGAGAGAAATCGCCAAGACCCGCGGCCTGTGCTGCGGGAATCGAATAGTAGGATACGGTGTGATCACCCACGCTCAGCGTTTTGCGCGTCTTCGCGGTGTCCTGGCCGACAGTAATGGTCATGGCTGGGCTCCCAGGTTGCAGGTCGATGTTTGACTGCTTACTGCCCTAAGGGACCACTCTGATCAAGAGGGCTCGCGCAGTTTTTGTATACTATCGCACACAAAGTCGCAGCGCACGCGCAGCAAACACTCTTGCTGGCTCTCGCAAAACCTTGATTGGTTATTTCAGAGACGTTTCAGTATCCCATGCAAGGGGACCACAACTGAACAGGATGGATATGCGGCAGCTGCTGAAATGTTGTGCGGTGATTTCGCTGGTACTGGCTGGCTCTGCTCAGGCGGACTCGGATCCGGTGGTGGTCGAACTCTTTACGTCGCAAGGGTGTTCGTCCTGTCCGCCGGCGGATCAGTTGCTGATGGAACTCGGCGACCGCGACGATGTGATTCCGCTGGCGCTGCATATCGACTATTGGGACTATATCGGCTGGAAGGACATCTTCGCCCAACCGATCTTTACCAAGCGGCAAAAGGCCTATGCCCGCTCGGCGGGACGGACGATGATCTATACTCCGCAGATGATCGTCGGTGGCGAAGAAGACATCGTCGGCAATCGCCCGATGGAACTGGCCGACCTGATCGCCAAGCACAAGGCCAACCCGTCGCCCGTGGGGCTGACGATCACGCGGCAGGGTGATGATCTGCACATTGTTGCCAACGCGAAGCAGCCGTTGGGGCCGGTGGACATTCACCTTGTCCGGTATGATCCGCAGCAAACCGTGACGATTAATCGCGGCGAAAACAGCGGTTTGACGACGACCTACACCAATATCGTGACCGACTGGCAGCGGCTTGAGCCGTGGGACGGGCAGGGCACGCTGGACCGTGTCGCCCAGATCAGCGGCGACGCGCCGGTGGTGGTGCTGGTCCAGAAGGCGTCTTACGGGTCCATCCTGGCCGCCGCGCGCCTGCGCTGACGCGCGGGTTTCCAACGGCGGTGAATCCAGAACCATTGTGCCGGGTCGGCGGTGATCCGTGCCTCGAGCCGGCGCGTGGCTTCCGTCATCATCTCGACGGGGTCGCCATGGGGCACAGGGGCCTCGAACACGGCTTCGAAGCTGACACCATCGGGCTGGCGAATGCCAAAGAACGGTACCAGCAACGCGCCGGTTTTCACCGCGATCTCGGCGGCAGAGGTCAGGGTCGGCGCCGGTTGGCCCATGAAGGGGATCGGGACGCCCGCGCTGTCGTAAATGTCGAACAGCAAGACACCCATGCCGCCGTCGCGGATGTGCTTGATCAGCCCCATCGTTCCGCGCCGCCCCTGTTCGAAAACCGGGCCGGACAGCGCGTGCATGTTCTGTGCATAATGGGCGTTGAAGAACGGGTTCGACATCGGCCGGTAAAGCCCGCCGATCTGGTAACCGCGCGCCACAAGCGCCGCGCGCGGTGCTTCGAAATTGCCGTAGTGCCCGGTGACGAACAGAACCGGACGGCCTTCGGCGCGGGCTTTTTCGATCTCGGGCAGGCCCGGACCGCTGACCCTGGCACCGGCCATGCGGTCGCGCAGGCCCAGAACATCGTAGTTCTCGATCATTGTGCGCCCGGCGTTGTCGGCCACGGCATCGGCGATCCGGCGGCGGTCGACTGTCGGCATGTCGGGCCAGACATGGGTCAGGTTCGCCTCGGCCCGTGCGCGATACCCTACCAGCGGCGACAGCACCCGCGCCACCAACCGCCCCATCAGCCATAGCCGCAGCCGCAGAGGCAGGCGCAACAGCAGCCAGATCAGCCCGCGCAGCACCGCGTCGGTCAGGCGGTCGGACAGGCTGCCGGTGACGGGGGCGGAGGATGGAGCGGACAAAGGGGCCTCGGGTCTTGGGTCGGGACCACCAGATAGGCCCTTGGCCACTGCGTGACAAGCGTCGCGTCCGTGCCTGATGGCCCAGAACCGATTGCGGTCAGTCCCGGGCAGGCCTCGGGCAGTCTTCGGCCAGACCCGCGCTTGCCCTAGCCGTCATCCTTGGGCCGGATCAGGGTGATTTCCCCGCTGGCGGCCATGTCCCGGATCGCCGCCACGATGTCTGACATGGCGGTTTCGGCCTGCTGGATGTCGACCTTTCCGCGATCCTCCGCCTCTGTTCGCAGGGTTTCCGCCATGCGTTTCGACATGTTGCGCAAGATGAATTCGACCGCGATCCGATCCTGTTCGGCCTCTGCGCCGGCCAGCGCAGTGACGATCACCCCCTGATCGACGTCGCGGATGATCTTGGGCACATCCAGCGGCTCCAGCCGGTCGGGGATATTGGCAAATGTAAAGATGGCCCGGCGCACGGCATCCGCAAAGGCCTGATCGGTTTGTTCCAGACCTGTCAGCACGTCTTCGCGAGTCAACGAATTGGAATAGTTCAGGATTTCGCCGACCCGATCTACCGGTGTCGTGGTAAAGGCGCGCGGCGGGTCCTCCTCCAACTGGGTTACAAGGCTGGAGCCGATGCGGTTGACCGCCTCCGGTGTCACATTGGCTGTCATCGAAACGGCATAGGCAATTCGGCGGGCCCGGTCGCCAGGCAGGCGGGCCAACAGGTCGGCGGCCTTGGATACGTCAAGCTTGGACATCAAGACCGCCGCCACCTCAATGCTTTCGGCCATGGCAAAGCGCTGCAACCGGTCAAGGTCCAGCGCCGCGATCTGCCCCCATGGGTCCCCATGGCGCGCCGCCCCGGTTTCCTTGCGCAGCCGCCGCGCCATCTGCGGATCCAGCTTGCCTTCCAGCGCGTTCAGCGCCCCAGCGATGCCACCGGGAAAACGCAGCCCGATGGAATCAAGCTCATCGGCAAATTCCTCCATCACGGCGCGCAAGGTTTCCCTGTCGACATAGCGCATGGCACCCAACTGCTGGGTCAGTTCGACCTGCAGCGCCTCCGGCAGCACGGCCAGCGGCACGTCGGCGCCTTCCTGCAACAGGAACTGCACCACGATGGCTGCTTTGGCCTTGCGCGACAGCCCCGCAACCCCGGTCCCGGCCCGCGGCGCAGCCGCGGGGGCAGAAAGCAAACCCATATTCGTTCGTCCCCGAATCCTCTGCCCACCGGGATAGCGCGCGGGGGGTTAACGAATGGTCGACTAAAATGAAAAAGGGCGGCCCCGGGGCCGCCGCTTCAGATGTTCGAGTATGATGCGGCTCAGCCGGTCACGGTCTTGCAGGTGCCGGATTCAGCGTCATAGATTATGCCGTCGGCGCAGCTCATCACGTGGCGCTCGCCGGAGCACTGGGCGAAACCGGCAACCGGTGCCACCGCCAGCGCGGCAATGGCCAGAAGCGTCTTGATCTTCATGCGGGAACCTCCCTTGTTGTCGATGCAAGCAAAGGTAGCACGGAACCCGTCCACGTCAAAACACTGATGCACGGGCATGTCACGGGCAGGTGCCCGCTGCCGGTTTTGCGGGCATCAATCGAGGAAGGCCTTTTCCACCACATAGTGTTTCGGATCGGAATTGGCCCCTTCCTCCAGCCCGTAATCTTCCAGCATGTCCTTGATTTCAAGGTTGAACGCCAGGTTGCCACAGACCATCGCCCGGTCGGTTTCCGGTGTCAGCTCGGGCACACCCAGATCGGCAAACACATCGCCAGACCGCATCAGGTCGGTGATCCGACCCATCTTCGGGCTCTCTTCACGCGTGGTTGTCGGGTAATAGCGCAGCTTCTCGTGAAAGCCCTCTCCGATCAGTTCCGCCAGCATCTCGTCATTGCGGATCTCGTCGATCAGCTCCTTGCCGTATTGCAGTTCGCCCACTTCGCGGCAGGTGTGGGTGATGATGACCTCGTCGTAATCCTCGTAGGTCTGCGGGTCGCGCAGCAGCGACGCAAAGGGCGCAAAACCGGTGCCGGTGGCAAAAAACCAGATTCGTTTGCCCGGCAGCAACGCATCATGCACCAGCGTGCCGACCGGTTTCGGGCGCAGCACGATCTGGTCGCCCGGTTCGATATGCTGCAGCCGACTGGTCAGCGGCCCGTCCTGAACCTTGATCGAATAGAACTCCAATTCCTCGTCCCAACTGGGCGAAGCGATGGAATAGGCGCGCAGCAATGGTTTGACCTTGCCGGTCTTTTCGTCCTCGACCATCAACCCGATCATCACGAATTCGCCCGACCGGAACCGCAGCGTGGCCGGCCGTGTCACCCGGAAGGAAAACAGCCGGTCGGTCCAGTGCTTCACCTGCGTGACGGTTTGGGCGTCGGGGATCACAAGGGTCTTGGGCTTGGCAGAGGCAGCGCTATCGGTCACGGGCGTCTTCTTTCGATCAGTTAGGCCTGTCGCCGGGTTTAGAGCGACATATGATATTCAGCTTTGATTTAAGTCAGGTGGCGCGCGGCATCCAGCCCCGCGACGCAGCATGAGCCGTTTGCGACGTTTTCCCGCCACAGCATCGGTGCTTGCAAGGAATCGGGAAATTGTCCCATACCGCCGGAAGAAACTGCTCCGGACCGGCCCCATGCCCAAGCTTGACGCGCTCGATCTGCGTATCCTTGACCTTTTGCAACACGACGCCAGCCGTTCGCTGGAAGAGATCGCCCGCGCTGCGGGCAGTTCCAAGACCCCGGTCTGGAACCGCATCCGCAAGCTGCGCGAAGCGGGCGTGATCAAGGCCGAGGTCGCGCTGCTCGACGCGGAATCGTTGGGGCTCGAGGCGTGCTTCTTCGTCCTGATCCGCACCAGCGACCACGACGCCGACTGGCAGGCGCGGTTTCTTGAAACCGTGCAAGCCCGCCCCGAGGTGCTCGAGGCGCACCGGCTCGCGGGTGATATCGACTACCTGTTGAAAGTCCGGGTGAAAAACGCCCGCGCCTACGACACGTTCTACCAGGCGCTGATCTCGCAGGTGAACATCCACAACGTGACCGCGCTGCTCTCGATGCAGGAAATCAAGGCCGAAACCGCCCTGCCTCTGTGAACAGCACGGGCTTGTCTCGTCTTTGGTTTTTCAAATACCTCGGGGGTTTGGGGGCAGAGCCCCCAAGCGCGGTGCAGCCGCGCTCCCCCTCCGACCCGCGGCACAGGCGCTGACCCCCGGTCCGCTTCAGACCGCTACCATCAACCGCTCCAACCCGTGGAAATGATAGCTGTCGGCATAGGTCCCCGGCATCACTCGCCGCAATCCGGGGCAGCGCTCGAACAGCACCGGCAGCGCCACCTGCAACTCCAGCCGCGCCAGCGGCGCGCCGACGCAGAAATGCAGCCCGCCGCCGAAACTCGTGTGCGTGGTCAGCGGGCGCTCCGGGTCGAACCTCTCGGCATCTTCCCAGACCCGGCCATCGCGGTTCGCCGAGGCCAGCATCAGGCCGACCTGGTCGCCGCGTCGGAACCGGTGACCGAAGACCTCGACCTCGTCATAGGCGTAGCGGGTGAACATGTGCAGCGGCGGGTCGAAGCGCATGATTTCCTCGGTCACGGCTTCGGCGTTGTCCGGCGTCACCTTCAGCCCCATCGGCAGAAGGGTGTTCAGCCCGTTTCCGATCGTGTGGACGGTCGCCTCGTGGCCGGCGTTCAGCACCAGGATGCAGGTGGTGATCAGCTCCTCGGTCGACAGCTTTTCCCCGCCTTCCTCGGCGGCGATCAGGTGGGTGATCAGGTCATCGCGCGGGGCGCTGCGGCGCGCGTCGATATAGCTGCGGAGGTAGGCAGAAAACTCCGTCGCCGCGCGCGATGCCGCGTCTTCGACCGCGCGATCCCTGCGGGCCTGGTACATCGCCACCATGGCGTTGGACCACGCCAGAAGCTGGTCCGACATCTCCTCGGGCACGCCGAGCAGACGGGCGATCACGATGACCGGCAGCTTCTGCGCAAAGGCGGGCAGCAGTTCGAATTCACACGTCGGGAAATCGTCGATCAACCTGTGGCACAGCGCCTCGATATCGGCACGCATGCTGCCCAGCTTGCGGCTGGTGAAGGCGCGCAGCACAAGCCCGCGCAACCGGGTGTGGCGCGGTGGTTCCAGTTCCAGCATGGAATGCGCCTCGACCGCGTAGAACGGGGCCAGGTGCGCAGGGATCTCGGGCGCCATCTCGGCCGGGACCTCGCGGCCGAACCGCCGGTCCCGCAGCAAGGCGTGCACCGCCGCGTGGCTGACCGCGCAGGGCATGCCATAGTCCTGCCAGAACACAAGATCGCCCGCATCGCGCATCCGCGCATAGGTCGGGTAGGGGGATTGCACGAAGACAGGATCAGTCGGGGATTGGTCAAATCGGATCATGCGCGCCACCCTGTCGCTTCGCTCTGGCCTTGGCAAGCGGCGGCCTGCTAAACCAGACACCATGACGTCACAAAGTTTCAGCCGCTCCGTCATCGTCGCCGCGTTCCTTGCGGCCACCGCGGTCTTGACCGCTGGGGTCTGGATCTATGGCTATCGTCAGGCGTTGGATCAGGTGGTGGCGCGCGGTGAATCCGACCTTGCGCTGGCCTCGGACCGGCTGGTCACGCGGCTGGCGCGATATCGCGAAACCGCCGTCTTGCAGGCACCACATCCGGCCTTGCAGGCGCTGCACCAGGGCGGGGCACGGGCGCCGGCGGATGCGCTGTTGTTGGCGGCCGTTGACAAGATCTCTGCCCTCAGCGCCTATTACGCCGATCATGATGGCCAGGTTCTGGCGAGTTCTGACACCGGCCCGCAGCCTGATCCGCAGAACGCCCCGTGGTTCCAGCGCGCGTTACAGGGCGCGCTGGGGGCCGGGTTCGGCACCGAGCCGGTGGAACTGGGGGGCACCCGCGCCTTTGCTTTCGCCGCGCCGACGTTCGGGGCCGATGGTCGGGTGCAGGGCGCGTTGGTGATCGTGGCCGATGTGGACAAGCTGGAGCGGGAATGGCGCGGCTCGCGTCCGGCGGTGCTGTTCACTGACGGAGCCGGAAAGGTGTTCATTTCAAATCGCTCGGAACTGATCGGGTGGCGTCGGGTTGACGGTGGCATGGCCACCCCCGACGGGCGGGTTGTCGGCATCACCGTGCAGCGCATCGGCGGACACGAGGTCTGGCGCCAGTCGCTGTCCGCCTATGTTCCGCATCTTGCGGTGCATCTGACCCAGCCGCTGCCGGTGGTGGGCATGACCGGCGCGGCATTGGTCGATACCGCGCCGGCGCTTCGGCTGGCTGGGTTGCAGGCAGCGGCGGTGGCCGCGCTTTGTCTGACCTTCGGTGCGCTCTTGTTTCTTGCGATGGAGCGGCGCCGGGCGCTTGCCATGGCCAACCTTGTGCTTGAAGACCGCGTTGCCGTTCGGACCCAGGCGCTGGAAGATGCCAACGCCGCGCTGCGCCGGGAAGTGGCCGAACGGCTGGAGGCCGAGGCCGCCCTGCGCAGGGCGCAGGCCGATCTGGTGCAGGCGGGCAAGCTTTCGGCGCTTGGGCAGATGTCCGCGGGGATCAGTCACGAGCTGAATCAGCCCCTGATGGCGATCCGATCCTTCGCCGAAAACGGCGTTGCGTTTCTGGAACGGGACAAGCCCGACCGTGCCCGGGACAACCTCGCCCGGATTTCCGACATGGCCCGCCGCATGGGCCGTATCATCAAGAACCTGCGCGCCTTTGCCCGCCAGGAAAGCGCCGAGGTGTCGCGGGTCGATCTTGTCGCGATCCTCGACAGCGCGTTGGAACTGACGGAAGCGCGCCTTCAGCAAGCCGAGGTAACGGTTCATTATGATCGGCCAGCAGGTCCCTTCTGGGTGCGCGGCGGCGAGGTGCGCCTGGGACAGGTTTTTGTCAACCTGATCTCGAACGCCGCCGATGCGATGTCGGGCAGCGACACCAAACGGCTGGAAATCGCGGTGCTTTCCGATCGGGGCTTGAAGGTGTCGGTGCGCGACACCGGGCCGGGGATCGAAGCACCGGAAAAGATTTTCGAGCCGTTCTACACTACCAAGGCGGTGGGCAGTGGCGATGGTATGGGGTTGGGATTGTCGATCAGCTATGGCCTTGTGCAAAGTTTCGGTGGCACCATCCGGGGCGACAACGCCCCCGGTGGCGGGGCTATTTTCACGGTCGAACTGGAACCCTGGCTGGACGAAGCCGCGGCATGAGGCAGGGTCTGGTCCCAGGGGCCGCGTTCCGTTCCAGGGACTGAATAGGGAGGGGCGGATGATCCGCAAGGTTCTGTTGGTGGATGACGATCCTGCTGTGCGCGAGGCGTTGGGCCAGACGCTTGAGCTGGCCGAGTTCGAGGCGGTAACCGCCGGGTCGTTTGTCGAAGCCAAGGACCGCATTGCGCCAGGGTTTGACGGGGTCATCGTGTCCGATATCCGGATGCCGGGGCGCGACGGGTTTCATTTGCTGGACTATGCCCGCGAACAGGATGCGGACCTGCCGGTCATCCTGCTGACCGGCGAAGGCGACATTCCGATGGCGGTGCGCGCAATGGCTGCGGGGGCCTTTGACTTCCTTGAAAAACCCTGCGCGCCGGGCGACTTGACGGCGGTGATCGAACGGGCGCTGCGCACGCGGTCGCTGGTGCTGGAAAACCGCCGGCTGAAGGACCAACTGGAAACCGGCGACCCGGCAGCAAGGCTGATCTTCGGCGTGTCCCGCCTGGCCGAGGGGTTGCGATCCCGGGTACGGGTTGCCGCGCAGGCGGGAACCGATACGCTGGTCTCGGGCGCGCCGGGCACCGGCATCCCCAAAGTGGCCGAGGTCATTCACATGTGTTCTGCCCGCGCCAAGCGCCCGCTGGAAAAGCGCGCCGCCGAAGGGCTGACACGCGCCGCCGTGGCCGAGGTGATGGAGGCCGCGCAGGGTGGCACTGTCTTTCTGGATGAAGTCGGACGGTTGTCGACTGACGCCCAGATGGCACTGATCGATGCGCTTGATGCGGGCCAGGCCCGTTTGATCGGGGGCAGTACGCAGGAACTGTCCCGCGCGGTGGAAGAGGGAAGATTGCTGGCGGACCTGTATTATCGGCTGGAGGTGATGCAGGTGCGTATCCCGTCGATTTCCGAACGCCCCGAAGACATCCCCGTGATGTTCCGCCAGTACGTTGCGCAGGCTGCCGAACAGGCTGGTCTTGCCGCGCCCGAAGTGACGCCCGACGTGATTGCAAGGCTGATGGCGCAGGATTGGCCGGGCAATGCCCGCGCGTTGATGAGCGCGGCGATGCGGTTCGTCCTTGGCCTTGGCGACAGTGAAATGCGCGAAGAGGGGCTTGGCCTGGCTGAGCGCATGGCGCAGGTCGAACGCTCGCTTCTGATCGAGGCGTTGCGCAAGACCGGCGGCCAGGCCAGTGCGGCGGCACAGGCGCTGAAGCTGCCGCGCAAGACCTTTTATGACAAGCTGGGGAAATACGGGCTGAAGCCCGAAAGCTTCCGACAGTGAAACGCCTGTTTTTCGGGCGCGTCATGCGGGTGTTACGCAGCGCCGCTACCCACGGGGCATCCACGCCATATCGCGGGGCTTGTCAGTCTTTCTTACCGATATATAGTGGAAAATAGCTGGGGCGGGGTGTCCCGCTCTGGCGCAAGAGAACGCGCAGTCAGGGCGGAGAGAGAGTGCGGAATGGACGGGAATTTCAGAACCACTTTCGTACGTGAGCCGGGGGTGCTGAAGCAACACCCGGCCCTAGTTTTGAATGCCGACTACCGGCCCTTGTCCTATTATCCGTTGTCGCTTTGGCCCTGGCAGGAAGCAGTCAAGGCGGCCTTCCTCGACCGGGTGGATATCGTCGCCGAATATGACGAGGTGGTCAGAAGTCCCAGCATGACCCTTCGGATCCCCAGCGTTGTGGTGTTGCGGGACTACGTGAAACCCAGAAAGCGCGTGGCCTTCACGCGCTTTAATCTTTTTCTGAGGGATGAATTCTGCTGCCAGTATTGCGGATCGCGCGGTGATCTGACCTTTGACCATGTGGTGCCCCGCGCCCGGGGCGGCGTGACCAGTTGGGAAAACGTGGTTGCGGCCTGCGGGCCTTGCAACCTGCGCAAAGGGTCGAAAACCCTGCGCCAGTCGGGCCTGTCGCTGATGAAGCCACCGCGCCAGCCGGGGGCCGAGGAGCTTCGCAATACTGGACGGAAATTCCCACCGAATTACCTGCACGACAGTTGGGTCGACTTCCTCTACTGGGACGCGGAACTGGAGGCGTAGGGCGGCCCGGCCCGGCACACCCCCAAAAGCCAATACCAAAAAAAACGCCGCCCCGACGGGACGGCGTTTCAAATGTCGGTCGTAAGGGTGTCAGCCCTGCGCCGGGCCAGAACCTGCGGGCGCGGCAGGGGCGGCGGGTGCCGCTGATGCTGCGGGCTTCGGAGCAAGCGTGCCGCTGCCACGGGTCGACAGCGGGTCGTCCTGACGCTGCACCGAGCCTTCAAAATGGGCGCCGGATTCGATGGCGATGGTCTTGTGGATGATGTCGCCTTCGACCCGCGCGGTGGCGGTCAGGCGGACCTTCAGGCCGCGCACCCGTCCGACGATGCGGCCGTTGATCACGACGTCATCGGCAACCACTTCCCCCTTGATGGTGGCGCTTTCGCCAATGGTCAGAAGGTGGGCGCGAATATCGCCTTCAACCGTGCCTTCGACCTGGATATCACCGGTGGTCTTGAGGTTGCCGGTGATGTGCAGGTCGCTGGACAGGATCGATGCCGGCGGTTTGGCCTTGGGCGCGGACGGCTTGAAATCGGGGGCCGGGCGGCTGGTGTCCATTGCCGGTTTCGGTGCCGGAGTATCGTCGGCCTTGGGGCCCGGTTCGTTGATTTTGCTTTTAGAAAACATCGTTTGCAGCCTTGATGTAGATCATGGGGTTCACGGGTTTACCGCCGACACGGGTTTCATAGTGCAGATGGGTGCCGGTAGACCGTCCGGTATTCCCCATATCACCGATGCGCTCCCCGCGCGAGACCCTTTGGCCAACCTTCACGCGCAATTTCGACAGGTGGCCGTACCGGGTTTCGATGCCGAACTCGTGCTGGATCTTGATCAGGTTGCCATAACCCGAAGACCAGCCGGCATGGGTGACGACGCCGTCGGCGGTCGCATAGATCGGTGTGCCATGCGGCGCGGCAAAGTCGGTGCCCGCGTGCAGGCGGCCCCAGCGATATCCAAAGCCGGAGGTAAAGCGGAACGGATCCTTGAGCGGAACAGCGAAGGGTGCCTTCTGCGCGGCGATCCGGTAAAGGTTCAGCCGGTCCATGTCGCCCAGGATCTTGTTGGCGCGCAGCGTGTCTTCGGACAACTCGCCCCCCATGGTCGACAGGCTCAGCGGGGTCAGCGGGCCGCCCTGGCCAGAGTAGCCCTTGCGCACCTGCGAAATGATCCGGTCGGGGTCCATGCCCGCGGCTTCGAACATCTTGTCCAGCGGCTTGACCGAAACGGTCATGGCTTCTTCCAACTGGCGGAAAATGCGGTCGTTCTTTTCCTCCATCAGGCGGATCTGCAACTGCATTTCCTCGGCCTGGACGATGGCGTCCTGGGCGTCGGCAACAATCTGGTCGCGTTCGGCAGCGGTGCGCGACAGCGCTTCGGACAGGATGTTCAGGGTGTTGTCGGTCTCGGCGCTGGCCGATGCGGTTAGCGTGCCGCCCTCGGTCATCTGTGATTCCAGCGCGGCCAGCTTCTTGCGGGCATCTTCACGCTGTTTCATCGTGTCACGCAGGGTCGCCTGGATCACCTCGATCCCGGTTTCCATCTCGCGGCGGCGGGTTTCCGAAGCCAGCAGTTCGGATTGCATGACGGAAATCTGCGAAAGCGCGGTGTTGAAACGCTGCTGCGCGGCAACCGCCTCGGCGGCGCGCTGGTCGCGGTCACGTGACAGGTCGTTCAGGCGCATCTGATAAGTCTGCAGATCGCGCTTGGCCTGTTCGCGGAAATTGCCGGCGCCGATACTGTCCATCAGCAGGATGGCGGTCGCCACGATGGCCCAGGCCACCACAACGGCGCTCCCGGCCAGGGCAATGGCCTGGGTCTCGGGCTTGAGGCGGATAAACCGTGTGTCGTTGTCAGATCTGAGGAAGAGTCTGCGTTCTGGAAAATACCGTTCCAACAGCGCATGTGTCTTGATCGCGAGCCGCGTTCTCAAAGTTTCATCCCCTATTCCCGTCCCAACAACGCTGGTGCTCCGTCCCCCAAACTCCGGGCACCTTGGCTATGGTCCTTAACAGACGATCACGAAACCGCAACAATTTTACCGTTCGATCCGACGCGCTTGAGCGGCGCTCTGCCTGAATGGCAAAAATCCGCCGATGATCAGCGGGTTCGCTGGTAGGCTTCATCTTGCGAAACCGCAATATGTTGGGTCCGGCTGCGCGATCGGCTCAGGTCAGCGGCCAATAGAAATCTGGCGGCAGCCCGGCTTCCGCACGCTTTTCCTCGTTGAAGGGCGGCTTCAACCCGCCGTGGAAATACCGACGCACAAGGTCGTGGAACGCGTCTTTCGGGTCGATCTCGTGGCGCCCGCACAGGAAATGGAACCACTTGGATCCATAGGCGACATGGCCAACTTCCTCGCCGTAGATCACTTCCAACGCCTCGACCGCCCGGGTCTCGCCAGCCTTTCGGAAGATCTCGATCATGCCGGGGGTCACATCCAGCCCGCGCGCCTCCAGGACCATGGGCACCACCGCCAGGCGCCCCATGAAGTCGTCCGCCGTATCTTCGGCTGCCCGCCACATGCCGGCATGGGCCGGCAGGGCGCCGTAATGGCTGTCCAGCGCTTCAAGACAATCGCAGATCAGGTTGAAATGCTTGGATTCCTCGCCGGCGGCCTTGACCCAGTCATCGTAGAATCCGACGGGCATCCTGATATCGGCAAAGCGGGCAATGATGTCCCAGTGCAGGTCCACCGCGTTCAATTCGATATGCGCAACCGCATGCAGCAGCGCGATCCGCCCGGCCGGGCTGCCCGGCTTGCGCTTGGGCACGTCGCGCGGGTCGAGCAACGCGGGGCTTTGGGGCCGCGCCGGGCGCAAGGGCGGGTCCGCCTGCCCGATTTCGAGCGGGGTGCCCGCGGCGCGCGCGTCAAACCACGCCTCGACGTGGGCCCGGGATTTCGCCGTCTTGGCACGACCGTCTGCCGTGGTCAGCACATCCACAGCCATTTCGCAAAGTGTCATCATGTGCGTGTTTCAGCAGAAACCTGCCGCGATGCCAATCCCGCATCTGTTGTCTTTGGTTTTTCAAATACCTCGGGGGTGCGGGGGCAGAGCCCCCGTGTGGGCCCGTGCGCGGCAGGGGCGCATCGGCCGGATCAGCGCCGCCGATCCGAAACCGCTCACAACGCGCGCACCGCGTCCAGCACCTCTTCGGCATGCCCCGGCACCTTGACCTTGCGCCATTCGCGCGCGATCCGGCCGTCGCCGTCGATCAGGAACGTCGAACGCTCGATCCCCATGTAAGTCTTGCCATACATGGACTTTTCCTTCCAGACGCCGAATTTCTCGCATACGTCGCCCTGTTCGTCCGACAGCAGCGGCACGGTCAGCGATTTCTTTGCCATGAACTTCTCGTGGCTGGCGATGCTGTCCTTGGAGATGCCAAACAGCTTCGCTCCCAGCGCCTCGAATGCACCCTGCAGTGCGGTGAAGGCCTCGTTTTCCTTGGTACAGCCCGAGGTGTCATCGCGGGGATAGAAAAACAGCACCACCGGCGAAGGTTTGCAGGCGGATAAAGTCACCTCTTCGCCCCCGGTCACGGGCAGTGTAAAGTCGGGCGCAAGTGCGGGCGTGTCGCTCATCTGGTCATTCCTTGGACTGGTCGAGGTTTCCTACATGCCAACAACAATAATGCGGTAAGGCAACGCTTCCAATGGCAACGCAAGACGATCCGAAAAAACCGGCGCCGCGCCGCCGCGGACGACGGTTGCGCCGCACCGGTCTTTGGGCGCTTCTGTCGGTCAGCGTGCTGGTCGTCGCCGTGGGCGTCGTTGCGATGACCGCGATGGGGCAGGCACTGTCGGCACCGCCCTGGTTGAAAGAGGAGATCACCGCGCGGCTGGACCGCAGCCTGCCGGGGTTGAGACTGACCTTCGGGGACATGGCGGTGCGGCTTGAACCCGACGCCACCGCGCATGTGCTGCTGCGCGATGTGGAACTGGTGCGCGATGATGGCGCGCGGGTGGTCGCGCTCAGCGATGTCGAGGCAGCGATGGCCCCTTTGGCGATGCTGAAGGGCCAAACCGGCCTGCGAGGCGTTCACTTGTCGGGGGCGTTTGTCACCCTGCGCCGTGATCAGTACGGGCGCGTGGGGCTGGCCTTTGGCGATGCTCTGGCCCGCGAAGGCGAGATGCCGACGATCCCGGAACTGGTGGCGCTGTTCGACACGGCGCTGGCCAATCCGTCGCTGGCGGGGCTGACGGCGATTGACGCCGACGGACTGACCCTGCGCTACGAGGATGCGCGCGCGCGGCGCGGCTGGACGGTGGATGGCGGGCGGTTGCAACTTATGCGCGGCACCGACAGCGTCAGCCTGCGGGCTGATTTCGCGGTGTTGTCTGGCGGCGGCAGCGCCGCCACGATCGAGGTCAACGCCGAAAGCGAGATTGGCCGCAATGATCTGGTTTTTGGCATGAACGTGCAGGACGTGGCGTCGGACGACATCGCCCTGCAAAGCCCGGCCCTTGCCTGGCTGGGCGCGCTCCGGGCACCGATTTCAGGTGCACTCAGGGCACAGATGTTCGATGACGGCACGCTTGGGCCGTTGAACGCGACGCTTCAGATCGGTGCCGGCGTGTTGCAGCCCAACGATGGCACCCGCCCGATCCCGTTCACCGGCGCGCGCACCTATTTCACCTATCGCCCCAAGACCGCGCGCCTGACCTTCAGCGAGATTTCCGTCGACAGCGCCTGGGGCTCGGTCGTGGCCACCGGGCAGGCCAGCCTTCAGGACATGCAAAGCGGGTTGCCGCAACGGATGGTGGGGCAGGTTCAATTGACCGATATTTCGGCCAATCCGGACGACGTGTTCGAAACTCCGGTGTCGATTGCACGCGCGGAGATGGATTTCCGACTGGACCTGCGGCCTTTCGAATTCACGCTTGGAAGGTTGCGGCTGGACGACGGGCAACTGCCGCTGTTCCTGACCGGACGGCTAGCGGCGCTGGACGCGGGCTGGCAACTGGCGATCGACGGCCACCTTGCGCGGGCCGAACCGGATCAGATCGCGGCGCTGTGGCCGCCGTCGCTGAAACCCCAGACCCGCAACTGGTTCACGCAGAACGTGTTGTCGGGCGAGTTGCGCGACGGCCAGATTGCATTGCGGGTCGATCCCGGCAGCGCCCCAAAGCTTTATGCCGATTTCGAAGTCCACGGCGCCGACCTGCGCTATTCTCCGAAACTGCCGGAATTGCGCGCCGCGGATGGGCAGGTCACCATCTATGACAACCGCTTGGTTGCCATGGTCGAAGCCGGGCATATCGAACCGCCTCTGGGCGGGCAGATTGACGTTGCGGGCAGTACCTTTGTCATTCCCGATATCCGGATCAAGGATGCACCGGCCAGTCTTGCGCTGATCGCGGCGGGCCCGGTCGAGGCCGGATTGGCCTACATCGACAGCGACCCGCTGAACGTGCTGTCCAGAGCGGGCCTGCCCGTCGCGCTGGCCCAAGGGCAGGCACGGGTGACGGGTACCGTGGACCTGCCGTTGAAGAACCGGCTGTTGACCGAAGATGTGGATTTCAAACTGTCCGGCACCGTGCGCAATGTCGCGACCGACGTGCTGATCAAGGGGCGAAGCCTTCGCGCGCCCAGCCTGCAACTGGCCGCGACAACCGCGCAGGTGCAGATCGCGGGGCGCGGCACGCTTGACGGTGTGCCCTTCGATTGCAGTTGGACCCAACCCCTTGGCCGCAAGGGCGCCGACAGTCGCGTGACTGCGCGGGTCGAACTGTCAGACAAGGCGGCGCGCGCTTTCGGGTTGGGTTTGCCCGCGGGCATGTTGCGTGGCGCGGCGCAGGGGGACCTGATCCTGGAGATCGGCAGGAACCGTCCGATCGAGTTCAGGCTCACCTCGGCATTGGCGGGGCTGGGGGCTTCGGTGCCGCAGATCGGCTGGAATTTTGGCCAGTCCGCCACCGGCGCTTTGGACGTCGCCGGACGGCTGACACAGCCGGTGACCATCGACCGCCTGTCGATCGACGCAGGCGGGTTGCGGGGGGACGGCAGCATCAGCCTGCGCGCCGATGGCGGGCTGGACATGCTGAGCTTTGCCGATTTGCGCCTGGGGGACTGGCTGCGCGCACCAGTCACGCTGACCGGGCGCGGGGCAAATGCCGCGCCTGCTGTCGCGATCACCGGTGGCAGCATCGACCTGCGCCGGGCGCCTTTTGCCACCGGCAGCGCGGGCGGCGGCGGGGCCGCCGCTGCCGCCGCCGCCGGACCGGTGACTCTGGCGCTGGACCGCATGCAGGTGTCCGAAGGCATTGCGCTGAACCGGTTTCGCGGAACCTTCAGCCTGAGCGGCGGCATGCAGGGCACGTTCACCGCCAATGTGAACGGGAATACGGCAATTCAGGGCGACGTGGTGCCGATGAGCGGGCGCAGCGCGTTCCGGATACGCAGCGACAATGCCGGGCGGCTGATGCAGTCCGTGGGTTTGCTGAAAACCGCGCAGGGCGGTGATCTGACGCTGATCCTGACGCCCAAAGGGGGCGAGGGTGCGTATGACGGAACCTTCACCGCCGCGAACGTCCGGTTGCGCAACGCGCCGGCGATCGGGGCCTTGTTGGACGCCATTTCCATTGTCGGCCTGCTGGATCAACTGGAAGGCCCCGGCATATACTTCGCAGAAGTTGAAGGCGAGTTCCGCTTGTCCCCGCAACAGGTGATCCTGAAACGGTCTTCGGCGTCCGGTCCATCGATGGGGGTGTCGCTGGATGGCTATTACGATCTTGCCTCTGGCCGGATGGACATGCAGGGCGTGCTGTCACCGATCTATATGCTGAACGGCATCGGGGCGATATTTACCCGAAAGGGCGAGGGACTCGTCGGCTTCAATTTCAATATCAAGGGAACGGCAGAGAAACCGCGCGTGTCGGTCAATCCGCTTTCGATTTTGACACCCGGCATGTTCCGTGAAATCTTCCGCCGTCCACCGCCTCAGTTGACAGAATAGACCCCATGCAGCTTTCCGATTTCGATTTCGATCTGCCCGAACGGCTGATCGCAACCCGTCCCGCACATCCCCGATCTTCGGCCCGGCTGCTGGTGGCAGACGGCGACAACCTGAGCGATGCCATCGTGCGTGACCTGCCGGGGATCTTGCGCCCCGGCGACCGGCTTGTTCTGAATGACACGCGAGTGATCCCTGCGCGCCTGTCGGGGCTGCGTCATCGCACGGGCGCTTCCGGGCAAACCGAGGCGCGAATCGAAGCGACGCTGTTGGAGCCGCGCGCAGACGGGACCTGGTCGGCGTTGGTCAAACCGCTGAAAAAGGTCCGCGACGGCGAGGTGATCGTGTTTTCTTCTGATCTGTCGGCAGAGGTCGCAGGCCGCGCGGACGGGCAGGCTTTCTTGCGGTTCAACCTGACCGGAGGGGATTTTGATGCCGCGCTGGCCCAGGCAGGGACGATGCCCTTGCCGCCCTACATCGCCGCGAAACGCCCGGCGGACGAACAGGACAAGACGGACTATCAGACAGTCTGGGCCAGCCGGCCCGGGGCAGTTGCGGCGCCGACCGCGTCCTTGCATTTCGACGAACCGTTGTTGGCGGCGCTGCGTGACAAGGGGGTGCAGTTCACCCACGTGACGCTGCATGTGGGCGCGGGGACCTTCCTGCCGGTCAAGGTCGAGGACGTTACGACCCACAAGATGCACGCCGAATGGGGACAGGTGTCCGAAACCGCCGCGGCAGAGATCGCTGCGACCAAGGCCGCCGGCGGTCGCGTGATCCCGGTGGGCACCACCGCGCTGCGCCTGATCGAAAGTGCGGCGCGCGACACTGGCCAGATCGCCCCTTGGGAAGGGGAAACCGACATCTTCATCTACCCCGGTTTCAGGTTTCACGTGACCGATGCGTTGATGACGAATTTCCACCTGCCCAAGTCAACGCTGCTGATGCTGGTGTCGGCCCTGATGGGCATGGAACGGATGCAAAGGGTCTATGCCCATGCCATCGCACACGAGTATCGGTTTTTCTCGTATGGCGACGCGTCCCTGCTGATCCCTTAGTCCCGGCAACAGTCCCACGCGGTCCGGGACAGGTGCACCGGTGCGCGCAGGATCGACGGGAAGCCCCGGAAAGTCAGGGCCGGATTTGAAACGTTGTCTTGTCATCGGCGCCCCCGATGGTAGGCATGGGATATTGCCCGCCAACATCGGCGCAGCAGGGAGAGCACGCATGTTCATGGTTCTGAAAAGCTCTTGGGCGTTGCTGCTTGGGATCGGAATGCTGATGCTGGGCAACGGCCTGCAAGGCTCGCTTCTGGGGGTGCGGGGCAGCGCGGCGGGATTTTCCGCCTTCGAGATGTCCATTGTGATGTCGGCCTATTTTCTGGGATTTCTGTTTGCCAGCCGTGTGACGCCGGGAATGATCCGCCGCGTCGGGCATGTGCGGGTCTTCGCGGCCCTTGGCTCGTTGATCTCGGCCGTGTTGATCCTGTATCCGGCCGTTCAGCACCCGATTGCCTGGGCCCTGGGGCGGGTCCTGATCGGGTTTTGTTTCTGCGGCGTCTACGTGACGGCAGAAAGCTGGCTCAACCACAGCGCAACAAATGAAACCCGTGGTCAGGCGCTGTCGCTATACATGATCGTGCAGACCGGGGGGATCATCTTGGCGCAGGCGCTGCTGTTGGTGCCGGACAAATCGGGTTTTCTGTTGTTCGTCATCCCTTCGGTGCTGGTGTCGATCTCTTTTGCGCCGATCTTGCTGTCGATTTCGCCGACGCCCGCGTTCGAGACGACCAAGCCGATGCGCTTGAAGCAATTGTTCCTGTCGTCGCCGCTGGGCTGTGTCGGGATGTTTCTTCTGGGGGGCGTGTTTTCGGCGCAGTTCGGGATGTCGGCGGTCTTTGGTACGATGGCCGGACTGAACCTGGCGGAAATTTCGCTGTTCGTCTCGATGTTCTACATCGGTGCGCTTTTGCTGCAATATCCGCTTGGCTGGATTTCCGACCGGATGGACCGGCGTCGGCTGATCACCCTGGTCGCCGGGGCGGGGGGGCTGGCCGCGGTGGCGGCGCTGCTGTTCGGCCAGTTCTACGCCGTTTTGCTGGCGTCTGCCTTTGTCATCGGCGGCATGTCCAACCCGCTCTATTCGCTCCTGATCGCCCATACCAACGATTTTCTCGAGGTCGAGGATATGGCGGCGGCGTCGGCCGGGTTGCTGTTTATCAACGGCACCGGGGCAATTACCGGACCGCTGATCATCGGCTGGATGATGCAGGCCACCGCGCCGTCGGCGTTCTTCGGATTGATCGCGTTCCTGATGTTGTCGCTGACGGGTTATGCGTTGTACCGCGCGACTCAGCGGGCGGCCCCCGCCGTGGATGAAACGGCCAGCTACGCTCCGATCCTGGCCAGCGCGTCGCCCGTCGCGCTGGAGGTGGCGCAGGAATACGCCATCGAAACCGCACAGGAAGCCGAAAGCGACGAGAACGCGGAATCCCGTCACAAACCCGCCGCAGAGTGAGGTTTTCTTGGTTCGACGGCGATTTCTTGCCAGAAATCTCCCCGATTATGTCGTATTGTCGCAAACATTGTTTGGAACGATTGTGTTAATCGTCACATAATAGTTACGTCGCGTTAAAGGAAAAGTAGGAGACGGTCCGATGGTAACGCCCGAAGCGGTGTTGAATTTCTGGTTGGACGAAACCGGCCCCGACGGGTGGTACAACGGGTCAGCAGCGCTTGATGCGACGATCCGGGACAAGTTCGAGGCCGGGTGGGACGGCGCCATGGAAGGCCGGTACGGTCTTTGGCTGACCTACCCCAGCGGCTCTCTGGCTTATGTCATCCTGCTGGACCAGTTTCCGCGCAACATGTTCCGAGGGTCCGGGAAATCGTTCGCGTCAGACCGCGTGGCGCTTGCCGCAGCCAAGCAGGCGATTCACAAGGGCTGGGACCTGATGATCGACGAACCTGCGCGGCAGTTCTTTTATTTGCCGCTGATGCATTCGGAAAATCTTTGTGACCAGGACCGTTGCATTCGTCTGATGAAGGAACGCATGCCCGATACCGGTTCATCCAACCTGCTGCATGCCAAGGCGCATCGCCAGGTGATCCGTGAATTTGGCCGCTTTCCCTATCGGAACGAGGCGCTGGATCGCACCTCGACCGAGGCAGAATTGGCCTATGTGTCCTCTGGCGGCTATGGCGAAACCATCCGCAAGCTTCAGGCCAAGTTGCAGGCCGCCTGACCGAAACGGTCGCTGGACCAACTGGCAAGACATCAAAACGCCCGGCACTTTTGCCGGGCGTTTTGATGTCTTGCGGATCGCAAGGCGACGCTGCCATGCTTCTGGGGCAGGGCGGACATGCGCAGGCCGTGGACGGGGCAAACAGGTCCTGCGTTGATTGCGCGGCCAAGATAGTTTAAGGCTAAACAAAATCGCTACCGGAGGGTTCATGATGGCGACGTCTTTCGACATGATCGTGATTGGCGCGGGACCGGGGGGCTATGTGGCCGCCATTCGCGGCGCGCAGCTTGGGCTGAAAGTGGCCGTGGTCGAGCGCGAACACCTGGGCGGTATCTGCCTGAACTGGGGGTGTATCCCGACAAAGGCGATGCTGCGGTCGTCCGAAGTGTTCCATCTGATGCACCGTGCCAAGGAATTCGGCCTGAGCGCGGGCGACATCGGCTACGATCTCGACGCAGTGGTGAAACGCTCGCGCGGGGTGGCGAAACAGCTCAACTCCGGCGTTGGTCACCTGCTGAAAAAGAACAAGGTGACCGTGGTCATGGGCGAGGCGACCTTGCCGGCCAAGGGCAAGGTCAGCGTCAAGACCGACAAGGGCACCGAGGAGTTGACCGCCAAGGCCATCGTGCTGGCGACCGGCGCGCGGGCACGCGAATTGCCAGGGTTGGAAGCAGATGGTGATCTTGTCTGGACCTACAAGCACGCGCTGGTGCCGACGCGGATGCCGAAAAAGCTTCTGGTCATCGGTTCGGGAGCGATTGGGATCGAATTTGCCAGCTTCTACAACACGCTGGGAGCCGATACGACGGTTGTCGAGGTGATGGACCGAATCCTGCCGGTGGAAGACGCCGAGATCAGCGCCTTTGCCAAGAAGCAGTTTGAAAAACAAGGCATGAAGATCCGCGAAAAGGCCGGCGTCAAGCAGTTGGACCGTGCCAAGGGCAAGGTCACTGCGCATATCGAACAAGGTGGCAAGGTCACCAAGGAAGAGTTTGACACGGTGATTTCCGCGGTCGGCATCGTCGGCAATGTCGAAGGCCTGGGGTTGGAACCCCTGGGGGTCCAGATCGACCGCACCCACGTGGTGACCGATGCCTATTGCCGGACCGCGGTGGAGGGGCTGTATGCTATTGGCGACATCGCCGGTGCGCCCTGGCTGGCGCACAAAGCAAGCCATGAAGGCGTGATGGTGGCCGAACTGATCGCGGGCCAGAAGGTGCACCCGGTCAAACCCGAAAGCATTGCGGGCTGCACCTATTGCCACCCGCAGGTGGCCTCCGTCGGCATGACCGAGGCCAAGGCGAAGGACGCGGGCTATGACGTCAAGGTCGGGCGCTTCCCCTTCGTCGGCAACGGCAAGGCGATTGCCCTGGGCGAACCCGAAGGCATGGTGAAAACCGTGTTCGACGCCAAGACCGGGGCGCTTCTGGGCGCGCATATGGTTGGTGCCGAAGTGACCGAGATGATTCAGGGCTATGTCATCGGCCGGCAGTTGGAGACCACCGAGGAAGACCTGATGCACACCGTTTTCCCGCATCCGACCTTGTCCGAGATGATGCACGAATCAGTGTTGGATGCCTGGGGGCGCGCGATCCACTTCTGATCCGAAGCGGGGGCGGGTGCGCCCGCCCGATGCACGGTTCCCCGGGCGTGATCCGGGGCCGCTGGCGCGGGCTGGTGGGGCACCGTGCGCCCTTGGCCAGCCCGACCTATCAGCGCTTTTTCACAAATTCCGTCCGCAACACCAAACCTTTGATGCTGTCGTGGCGGCAGTCGATTTCATCGGGGTTGGCGGTCAGGCGGATCGATTTGATCACGGTGCCCTGTTTCAGGGTCTGGCCCGCGCCTTTGACTTTCAGGTCACGGATCAGGGTGACGCTGTCGCCGTCGGCAAGCAGGGTGCCCTGCGCATCGCGCACCTCGGGGCCCGTTTCCACCATTTCCGAGGCCGGGCGCCACTCGCCGGTGACCTCGTCATATACGTATTCTTCATCCGAGGCCATGCGCCGACTCCTGTTGTGTGTTGCGCCGCAGCGGTAGGGCAGGTGAACGGGCCCGTCCATGCGGCCAATCGCTGCCCCCTTTCCAACGCGCATCCCTCATGTTATCGGGGCGCCAAACTCAACCCATCAATGGAGCCGAGACCATGGCAACCGAACGCACCCTGTCGATCATCAAGCCCGACGCCACCCGCCGCAACCTGACCGGCAAGATCAACGCCAAGTTCGAGGATGCCGGTCTGCGCATCGTCGCGCAGAAGCGGATCCACCTGACCAAGGTGCAGGCCGGCAAGTTCTACGAAGTGCACGCCGCGCGCCCGTTCTATGACGAGCTGTGCGAATTCATGGCGTCCGAGCCGGTTGTCGTGCAGGTGCTGGAAGGCGAAGGCGCAATCGCCAAGAACCGCGAAGTCATGGGCGCCACCAACCCCGCCGACGCCGCCCCGGGCACCATCCGCGCCGAATTCGCGGAATCGGTTGGCGAAAATTCGGTCCATGGGTCCGACGCGCCCGAAACCGCCGCGCAGGAAATCTCCTTCTTCTTCTCGGGCCTGGAACTGGTGGGCTAAGGCCTCACTTCCGCCCCGATTTGATGTAATCTGAAGCCGCCCCGGTTTTCCGGGGCGGTTTTATTTTGGAACGGAGCCCGATCGATGCAGTGTTGGAAGACCTTGAGCAAGGACTTCATCTTTGAAAAGAAACCGTTTTTCCGGATCTCGAAACAGGCGGTGGAACTGCCGGACGGGCGCGTGATCGATGACTTTTATCAGGTCCATCTGCGCACCTTTGCCACGGTCGTTCCGGTGATGGAGGATGGTCGGATCCAGGTGATCCGCAGCTACAAGCACGGGCCAGGGCGGGTTGTCCTTGGGTTTCCGGCGGGGTTCGTCGATGACGGCGAGGCGGCGCTGGATGGCGCCAAGCGCGAGTTGCTGGAAGAAACAGGGCTGGACTCGGACGACTGGATGTCGCTGGGCACCTTCGTCGACAACGGCAACCAGCGCGGCTGCGAGGGGCACTATTTCCTGGCCCGCGGCTGCCGGCAGGTTGCGGCGCCCGATGCGGGCGATGACGAGGAGATGGAGCTGTTCACGATGCGCGCGGCCGAGATCGATGCGGCGCTGCGCGACGGCAAGTTCGGCGTTGTGCACCAGGCTGCCAACTGGGCCTTCGCGCGGCCATTTCTTCCGGCCTGACGACCGACGCGATCAAGCCTGGTACAAGCGTGGTGGAGGGGGCGCTGCCCCCTCTTGGCCTGTGGCCAATTCACCCCCGGGATATTTTCAGCCAGAAGAAGAGCCGGGCGGTTTCGGACGAAGTCCGATCTCGTCGAGGATGCGTTCGATGCCGGCCGGCGGGCCGGTGCGGGGCAGTTCGTCCTTGAGTTGATTGAAGGCGCGGCGCAGATCGTCCTTTTCCTTGCCCTTGCAATCGTTCCAAGGGCGACCTTGTAGCGCCATGTGCAGCACGTAGTAGCCGATGAAATGCGGCCGGGTGCCAGTGGCGAGCAACTTGCGATAGGCCTCGTGAGCCCCCAGTGCGCGCAAGTCTTCGGCCGAGGTGATGCCGGCGCGGGCACAGGCGGCCTCGATCGCGGGGCCAAGGTTGCGGATCGTGGAAACCGGAGTCGGGTCAGCCGCCATGCGCGCGGGTTTCGGCAAAGGCCACGAGGTTGCGCAGCGCGGTGGCGAAGACCGCATCGTCGACCGTCATCGCGACGCGGACGTGGCCGGCAGACGAGGCCCCGAAGCTTTCGCCGGGCATGACAGCGATGCCGCATGTGTCCAGCAGGTCATTGGCGAAGGCCTCTCCGCTCAGCCCGGTGGCGCGGATGTCGAGAAACAGGTACATTGCGCCCCCCGAGGGAACCAGGCCGACGGTATTTTGCCCGGCAAGGATTTCGCGGGCCAGCGCGCGGCGGCGCGCAAAGGGCGCGGCCACGGCCTGTTCCATGTCGGGGCCCTGCTGCAGCGCGAAAAGCGCGGCATCCTGGATGTAGCCCGGCACGCCGTAGGTGGTGCAGGTGGCAAGGTCGATCAGCGCGGCGATCATCGGCTCCGGGCCCACGACCCAGCCAACGCGGCTACCGGTCATGGCGTGGCTTTTCGACATCGAGCCGATCACCAGCGTGCGGTCGGCTATGCCGGGCAGGGCGCGGGGGCTGATATGCGTGCCGTCCCAGACCTGGGTGTCGTAGACCTCGTCCGAGATCAGCCACATGTCGTGATCCGCAACGACCTGGCACAGCGCGTCCAGCGCCGCCCGGGGATAGACCACGCCGGTGGGGTTGTTGGGCGAATTGACCAGCAGCGACACCGGCCCGGTTTCGCGGGCCAGCGCGTCCAGTGCGGCTGCCTCTGGGACGAAGCTGTTTTCCGCGGTGGTCCGCAGCGCCACCGCCCGGGCGCCGGTGCTGCGAATGGTGCCGGGGTAGGTGGCGTAATAGGGGTCGACATAAAGCGCGGTGTCGCCGGGCGCGCAGACGCCCATGTGACAGGCAAACAGTGCGGCCTGTCCGCCGGGCGTGATCAGAACGTTTTCCGGTCGTGTCGCCACGCCCGTGCGAGCCTGGACCCGCTCTGCCACGGCCTGGCGCAAGCCGGCGATTCCGGGCACCATGGCATACCCGGTGTGACCCGCGCGGGCGGCGTGATGCATTGCGTCAAGGATGGCGGCATCGGTGCCGATGTCGTGTTCGCCGATGGTCAGTTCGATCACCGGCTGGCCTTCTGCCACCATGCGGCGGGCGCGATAAAACACCCCCCAGCCGTCGTTTCCGTCTTCGTTCAGCGTGGTCAGGCGGGGGGAGATTCGAGGCATCAGCGGAGATCCGGCAATCGGGCGAGGGCGTTCATGACTTCGGCCAATGCACCATAGTGGCCGCAGCGGCGCAACCAGTTCACTTCGGCATACGGCAGACTGCGGGACAGGGCGGTCACCGATTGCGCGGTGGTGAAGGGGTCGGCCTCTCCGCGCCAGATCGAGACCTGGCAGCGGATCTGGTCCAGGACCTTTTCCCAGGGCTTTTCATAAGCTGCGATTTCACGCTCGGTGATCGGTTTGAGCGGACCCAGCCCGTCCTTGAGCGCCTGTTTCAACGCGGATCTCGTGCTGGGGTCGGAAAAGAAATCAGGCTCGGCTGCGATGATGCGCTTGGCCTGTGCGACACCGGGCATGACTTTCGACAAGAGGCCGCCACCGGTGGCAAAGGGCGGCACATCGCCACCCATCGACCGAGGGGCGATCGGGGACACGATGGTCACGCGCACGACCTGACCGGGGCACAGCGCGGCAAGGCGCAGCGCGGCGGGCGCGCCCATGGAAAAGCCGACAAGGTGAAGTTCAGATTTCGGCAGCGCCTTGGCCAAATCTGCAAAGGACCGCTGCGCGCGGTTGACGACGGTCAGGTTCGGCAGGCGGGTCATGGCCAATTCTGTGCCGGACCCGGGAAGCCCATGGAGGTAAACTGTTTTCATTGCAAAATATGGTGCCTGTTCACGGTGTCTTGCCGGTGCGGGTTGGGTGGTGGTTCGTGCCGCTGGGCCGGCCTGCCCTGCACTCACCATGAAACTTGGGTGAAACTTGGGCATCCGACAGGATCTGGCAGGGGGAAAAGAGGGCATCCGCAAGATTTTGCGCAAAATGCCCGTGTCAGTTGTCCGGCCTGTCGCCAAGTAGATAGCGCGGGCCCTGTCCATGCCGCGCGGCGCGGTCTTCGGCATTGTAAAGCGCGCATGTGGACAGCGACAGGCAGCCACAGCCGATGCAGCCGTCGAGCTTGTCCCGCAGCGCCTCGAGCGTCGCGATCCGTGTCTCCAGCCGCTTGCGGAAGTGTCGAGACAGCTTTTCCCAGTCGCGCCTGGTCGGGGTTCGGGCCTCTGGCAACGCGCGCAATTCCTCGCGGATCTCTGACAGGGCAAAGCCAAGTTGTTGCGCGATCAGGATGAATGACAGCCGCCGGATGTCTGAGCGCTGGAAGAGCCGGCGGCCGCCTGTGCTGCGAATCGGCGCGATCAGACCTTCCTCTTCGTAGTAACGGATGGCCGAGGGTGCGAGGCCGGTTCGGTCGGAGATGTCGCCGATCGACAGATTGCCCCTTCGCAAGGCTTTGCCGGGCATGAAATCTTTTCCCTTGATCTAAAGTATACTTGAGAAATTACATTCAAGGCCGCTGATTTGCAAAGGAAAGGATACGCGATGACTGCACGTCTGGAACATGTGAACGTTTCTGTCCCCGATGCCGGGGCCACGGCAAAGGTGCTGTGTGATCTGTTTGGCTGGAAGGTGCGCTGGAAAGGAGGGGCGATCCACGATGGGCAGTCTGTCCACGTCGGCGACGACCACAGCTATGTCGCGCTGTATTCGCCCAGTCATGAAATGATCGGGAACGTGATGCGCTATCGCCAGTACGGCGGGCTGAACCATATTGGCGTCGTTGTCGAGGATATCGACGCGACCGAGGCGAAGGTGACCGCCGCCGGGTATCAGACCCACAGCCATGCCGACTACGAGCCCGGCAGGCGGTTCTATTTCGACGGCCCTGATGGCGTCGAATACGAAGTTGTAAGCTACACATGATGCGCCTTGCCCCTGTCCTGTTGATCTATGTCGGCACCTTGACCGGCATGAATGCCCCCTTGGGCAAACTGGCCGCCAGCGCCGGCGTGCCGGCGCCGGTCTGGGCCTTGGTGGTCTCGGCGGGGGCATCGCTGCCGTTGTTTGCGTGGCTTGCACTGCGTGCGCGGCTGGCGCTGCCGCGCGGCGCCACCGCGCGGTATGTCGTTCTGGCGGGTGGGATCACGTTTGTTGCGGCCAACCTTGTGCTGTTCTTGGCCCTGCCGCACGTGGGTGCAGGACACATGGGGCTGATGTTTGCCCTTTCGCCGCTGTTTACCCTTGCTCTGGCCTCTGCGCTGCGGATGCAGGCGCCGGGCCGGATCGGCCTTTGGGGGCTGGCCTTGGGCTTTGCGGGGGCGGTATTGATCGCGCTGACCCGAGGCGGTGTGTCACAAGGCATGCTTTGGTCGCTTGCTGCGCTGGCAATGCCCGCACTGCTGGCGGCGGGCAATGTCTATCGCTCGCTCGCCTGGCCCGAGGGCGGCGATCCGATCGCGCTGGCCGCTTGGTCGCACCTTGTGGCAGTGGGGGTCTTTGCCGCGGCAATCGTGGTGATGGGCCTGCCGGTGGGCGCATTGGCGCAGGTGCCGCTGGTGACCGGTACGCAGATCTTGCTGTCCGCAATCACCTTCCCGGCGTTCTTCCTGCTGCAACGGCTGGGCGGGCCTGTGATGTTGAGCCAACTGGGCTATGTCGCCGCCGCCAGCGGCGTTCTGGTTGCGGTCACCGTGCTGGACGAGGCCTTTGGCCCGCTGGCTTGGGTCGGGGCGGGGCTGATCGCGCTAGGCGTAGGCTTCACCGTGCAGGATCAGCGCCAAGGCGGCTTGGCAGCCGAGTCGCGACGTGCTATTGGCCGGACATGACCACTGCATCGACCATCACGATCTGCTGCATTATCCGCTGACACCATTGGCGGGACGGTCTTCTATTTTCAATCCGAGACGAAGTTGCTAAGCCCGCCGCGATACACGCGAGGAACGGCCCATGGACATTCGTCTGACCAACACGCAGACCCGCAAGAAAGAGGTCTTCCGGCCCATCGATCCCGACAACGTGCGGATGTATGTCTGCGGGCCGACGGTCTATGACCGCGCGCACCTGGGCAATGCGCGCCCCGCGATCGTCTTTGACGTGCTGTTCCGCCTGCTGCGCCATGTCTACGGGCCGGGTCACGTGACCTATGTCCGCAATTTCACCGACGTGGATGACAAGATCAACGCGCGGGCCAGCGACAGCGGGCGCCCGATTTCCGAGATCACGGCGGAAACCACGCAATGGTACCTGGACGACATGGCGGCCGTTGGCGTGATGGAGCCCACCCACATGCCGCGCGCCACCGCATTCATCGCGCAGATGATTGCGATGATCGACGGGCTTGTCGCCTCTGGCCATGCCTATGCGGCCGAGGGGCACGTGTTGTTCCGGGTGCGGTCCTACCGGGACTATGGCGCGCTGTCGGGCCGCTCGGTCGATGACATGATCGCCGGCGCCCGGGTCGAAGTGGCGCCCTACAAGGAAGACCCGATGGATTTCGTGCTGTGGAAGCCGTCCTCGGACGACCTGCCGGGGTGGGACAGCCCCTGGGGCCGCGGGCGGCCCGGCTGGCACATCGAATGCTCGGCCATGGCCTATGAATTGCTGGGCGCGAGTTTCGACATTCACGGCGGCGGCAACGACCTGATGTTCCCGCACCACGAAAACGAGATCGCGCAAAGCTGCTGCGCCCATCCAGAGGGCGGGTTTGCCAATGTCTGGCTGCACAACGAGATGTTGCAGGTCGAGGGCAAGAAAATGTCCAAGAGCCTGGGCAATTTCTTTACCGTGCATGACCTGCTGGAGCAGGGCATTCCGGGCGAGGTGATCCGCTTTGTCATGCTCTCGACCCATTACCGCAAGCCGATGGACTGGACGGCGGACAAGGCACGCGAGGCAGAGGCCACGCTGCGTAAATGGCGGACGCTGACCAAGGGCATCGAGCCCTCGTCCAGCGTGCCCGCGTCCGTTGTCGAGCCCTTGGCCGACGATCTGAACACCGCGGGCGCGATTGCCGCGTTGCATGTGCTGGCGGGGCAGGGCGATGCCGCGGGGTTGAAGGCCGGCGCGGTGCTTATGGGGCTGCTGTCGCCGGAGCTTGGCGCCTGGGCCGAGGTCGGTGTCGATCTGACCGTGTTTGCCAACCGGTTGGCAGCGGTGCGGACCGAGGCAATGCAGAGCAAGGATTTTTCCGAGCTGGACCGGCTGAAAGCGTCGCTGACCGCAGCTGGCGTCGAGGTGCGCATGTCCAGGGCCGGGGTTGACCTGGTGCCGGGCGCGGGCTTCGATGCGGCGAAGCTGGAGACGTTGCGATGAGCGGCGGGCTGGTGACGGGCGAGGGGCCAGCCCCTCGCGCTCCCCGGGATATTTGCGGCAAGATGATGGGGAGAGGGCCGGCATGAGCAAGGACCGCCTTTACCTTTACGACACCACGCTGCGCGACGGGCAGCAGACGCAGGGGGTGCAGTTTTCCACCGCAGAGAAGCTGCGCATCGCGCAGGCGCTCGATGCGCTGGGGGTCGATCATATCGAGGGCGGCTGGCCCGGTGCCAACCCCACCGACAGCCTGTTCTTCGAGACCGTGGGGCAGACCCGTGCCACGATGACGGCTTTTGGCATGACCAAGCGCGCCGGCCGGTCGGCAGAAAACGACGACGTGCTCGCGGCGGTGCTGAACGCCGGGACGCCGGCGGTCTGTCTTGTCGGCAAGACCCACGATTTCCACGTCGAGACCGCATTGGGGATCACGCTGGAAGAGAACCTGGAGAACATTGGCGCCAGCGTCGCGCATCTGGTGGCGCAGGGGCGCGAGGCGTTGTTCGATGCCGAGCATTTCTTTGACGGCTGGAAGGCCAACGCGCCTTATGCGCTGGACTGTCTGAAGGTCGCGCAGCAAGCCGGGGCGCGCTGGATCGTGCTGTGTGACACCAATGGCGGCACCCTGCCCGAGGAGATCGGGCGCATCGTGCGCGCGGTGATCGCGGGCGGCATTCCCGGCGATATGCTGGGCATTCATTGTCACAACGACACCGAAACCGCCGTGGCGGGCTCTTTGGCGGCGGTGGAAGCCGGGGTGCGGCAGGTGCAGGGGACGTTGAACGGGTTGGGGGAACGCTGTGGCAATGCCAACCTGACCTCGCTGATCCCGGCGCTGTTGCTCAAGGAGCCCTTTGCCAGCACGCTGGAGACCGGGGTGAGCCGCGAGCGGCTCAAGGGGCTGACGCGGATCAGCCGGATGCTGGATGACATCCTGAACCGGGTGCCGGTGAAGCAGGCGCCCTATGTCGGGACCTCGGCCTTTGCGCACAAGGCCGGGCTGCATGCCAGCGCGATCCTGAAGGACCCGTCGACCTATGAGCATATCGAGCCGTCGGTGGTGGGCAATGCGCGTGTCATCCCGATGTCGAACCAGGCCGGGCAGTCGAACCTGCGCAAGCGGCTGGCAGAGGCCGGGCTTGAGGTCGAGAAGGGCAATCCGGCGCTGGGGCGGATCCTGGAACGGATCAAGGCGCGCGAGGCCGAGGGCTATTCCTACGACACCGCGCAGGCCAGTTTCGAGCTGCTGGCGCGGGACGAGCTGGGGCTGTTGCCGGAATTCTTCGAGGTCAAGCGCTACCGGGTGACGGTGGAGCGGCGCAAGAACAAGTATAACCGCACGGTGTCGCTGTCGGAGGCGGTGGTGGTGGTCAAGGTCGATGGCGAGAAGAAGCTGTCGGTCAGCGAGTCGATGGATGACGAGGGCTGTGACCGGGGCCCGGTGAACGCGCTGGCACGCGCGCTGGCCAAGGACCTGGGGCGGTATCAATCCGCCATCGACGACATGCGGCTGATCGACTTCAAGGTGCGGATCACGCAGGGCGGGACCGAGGCAGTCACCCGGGTCATCATCGACAGCGCCGACGGGCAGGGGCGGCGCTGGTCGACCGTGGGGGTCAGCGCGAACATCGTCGATGCGAGTTTCGAGGCGCTGCTGGACGCGGTGCGCTGGAAGCTGGTGCGGGACGAGGCCGCCTGATGGACTGGGATGCGTTCTTTACCGTGCACAAGGACCTGCCCCGTGAGGGACCCGGGACGCAGGACGACGTGGACTGGGCCTGTGGCCTGGCGGACCTGGCGCCCGACGCGGTGATCTGCGACGCCGGCGCCGGACCGGGGGGAGATGTCTCTGCGCTGCTGGCCCATGTGCCCCGGGGCCGGGTGGTTGCGGTTGAGAAAGTCCCGGGCTTTGTTCGCCAGGGCCAGACGCGGTTTGCCGACACACCGCGAGTTTCCTTTGAAGAGGGCGACATGGCGGCGCTGGCGGATCATGCGCAGGCCCCGTTCGACCTGATCTGGTGCGCGGGCGCGCTGTATTTTCTGGGGCTTGAGGCCGGGATTGCCGCCATGGCAAAGGCGCTGAAAGCCGGAGGGGTCCTGGCGTTTTCCGAGCCTTGCTTCTTTGTCGACAGCCCGTCACCGGCGGCGCGGGCGTTCTGGGACGGCTATCCGGCACAAACCCCCGAGACCCTTTCGAAGATGTTGCAGGATGCGGGGTTCGCGGTTCTGGGTCAACGGGCGCTGCCGGATGACAGCTGGGAGGCGTATTTCCGACCGATGGAGCGCCGGATCGCAGAACTGCGCACCACGCAATCGGAACGCCTGGAACCGATGTTGGAGGCCTGCGCTGCAGAGGCCGACGCCTGGCGCGCGGTGCGTCGTGAGACCGGGTATCTTTTGTCGGTGGCACGGCTTGGATGATCGCGTTCGGGCAGGGGGCGCTGCCCCCTCTTCCGCCGGGGGCGGCATTCACCCCGGGAGTATTTCTGGAAAGATGAAAGGATGAGCGTGACCTTTGACAGCGACCTGACGGCCTGTGCCGCGCTGGTGGAACGCGGTGATCCGGAGCGGTTCGCGGCGGCCATGGCGGCGCCTGTCGCGGCCCGTGCGGTCCTGTTCCCGATCTATGCGTTCAATGTCGAGGTCGCGCGTGCGCCCTGGGTCACCTCGGAGCCGTTGATCGCGCAGATGCGTCTGCAATGGTGGGCCGATGCGCTGGAGGAGATCGCAAGCGGCGGTCCGGTGCGGCGGCACGAGGTGGTCACGCCGCTGGCGCGGGTGCTGACACCCGCGGCGGTGGTTTCGTTGTCAATGCTGGTCGACGCGCGTCGGCTGGACGTGGAGCGCGCGCCTTTTGCCTCGGAGGAAGCATTGCTGCGCTATCTGTCGGAAACGGCGGGCAGCCTTGCCGAAGCGGCGGCGCAGTCGCTGGGGGCGCCGTCACAGGCGATGGAAGGGCTGGCGCGTTGGGGGCAAGCCGCGGGGCTTGCGCGGTACCTGAGGGCGGTTCCGGCGCTGAAGGCGTTGGGGCGGAAGCCCTTGCCGCCCGGGGCCGACGTGATCCGTCTGGTGCAGATTTGCCTGGATGAAATCCCGTCCTGGCGTGCGATGGCCTGTCGGCTTGGGCCGGGGCGCGCGGCGGCGCTGGAGCTGTGGCAGGCGCAGCCGGTGTTGCGACAGGCGGTGTGGAACCCCGCACGTGTCGACGATGGTCGTCTGGGCCTCAGCCCGTTTTCGGCGAAGTGGCGGCTTTTGCTGGCTGCGCTGTGAGAGCGTTGTGAAGGACCGTTTCGCGGAACGCGGCCTTAGTCCTCGGCGGGGCGCAACACCAGCCAGATCAGTGCGCCGCCTGCGAGCGCAAGGAAGGGCGCCATCGCCAGGTTGACAGCAACCCAGCCGTCCTGCGCCGCGCCGCCGGAGCAATTCATCAGCCCACCGGAGGCCAGCGACGCCACGGTGACGCCGCCAAACACGATCAGGTCATTCATGCCCTGCAACCGGCCGCGTTCATGGGGCTCATGCGCGGAGGCGAGCATGGCTGTGGCACCGATGAAGCCGAAGTTCCAACCGATCCCCAGCAGCACCAGCGCGATGAAGAACTGTTCCAGTTGCACCCCGGTAAGCGCAACACCGCCGGCGGCCGCGAGGATGGCCAGGCCCAGAGCGATGATCTTTTCGACGCCATAGCGCGCGATCATGTGACCGGTGAAGAAGCTGGGCACGTACATCGCCAGCACATGGGCAGTCACGACATAGCCAGCGACGAATTGGAACTTGTTGCGCAGATCGCCTTCCGGAACCAGATTCACAAGGTAATTGGGCAGTTCGGTTTCGCCACCCACTCCGCAGCCCACGACGGCCAGCGGGGTCGAAGTCATCACCAGGTTCATCAGTGCATAGGACACCATGCCGGAAATGATCGCCACCGCGATGCGCGGGGTCTTCAGCATTTCCATCCGGGTGCGCCCGTGCGGTGCGTCGGCGTCGGGTTTGGGGGGGTTCGGGATGTCGAGAAACAGAAACAGCCCGGCACCGACGATGTTGATCAGCATGACCGCCAGATAGGTGCCCAGAAACGGGATCGGGCCAAAGGCAAAGGACGAGAAATTGCCCAGTTGCGGGCCGATGATCGCAGCGGCAAGCCCGCCTGCCAGCACGTAAGAGATCGCCTTGGGGCGGAAGTCATCCGAGGCGGTGTCGGCGGCGGCGAAGCGATAAAACCCCTGCGCCGACATGTAGGTGCCGGTGAACAGGCTGCCCAGCAGGTAGAGCGGGAAGGATGCGATATACAGAGCATAGGCCGCGACAGCCGCCCCAAGCGCGCCCATCAAGGTGCCAAGCATGAACCCGGCGCGGCGGCCGTGGCTTTGCATGAAGGCCGAAACCGGCGTCGCCGACAGCATCGAGCCCAGGACAATCAGTGAAATCGGCAGCGTGGCAAAGCAGGCGTTGGGGGCAAGCGTTTGCCCGGCGAGCCCGCCGATCGTGAAGATCATAGGCATCTGCGCGCCCAGCAGCGCCTGCGCAAGAACAAGCACGGTCACGTTGCGGCGGGCGCGGCTGTCGGTGTGGATCTGGGTCTGGTCGGCGCTGGTCATGGTCGTTTCGATAGACGGGAAGTGGGGCAGCGGCAAGGGGGCTTGCGATTGCGCTTGGCGCGGCGCGACAAGACGCGCTAGGGATGGGGCATGAGCGATATCGGGCGGATCATCCGGACAGAGGCCTGCGTGGCCGAAGGCGCGGCCTGGCTGGCGTCCGCAGAGCCGCGCTTTGCCCATGCGCTGACGCTAACGGGGCCGTTGCCGTTGCGGCGTCGGCAGGACGGGTTCGAACAGCTTCTGAGCGCGATTGTCAGCCAGCAGGTCAGCGTTGCATCCGCCCGGGCGATCTGGGCACGCCTGGAGGCGGCCGGAATGACCGGACCCGCGCCGATCCTTGCGGCCAGTGACGACGACCTGCGCGCGCTGGGGCTGAGCCGGCAGAAGGCGGCCTATGCCCGCGCGCTGGCCGGTGCGGGGATCGACTTTGACAGCTTGCGCAGCGCGCCGGTCGAGACGGTCGTGGCCGAACTGACGGCGGTCAAGGGAATCGGCATCTGGACGGCGGAAATCTATGCGATGTTCAGCCTGGGCCGGGCCGATGTCTTTGCTCCCGGCGACCTGGCGCTGCAAGAGGCCGCCCGCATCCTGTTCGCGCTGGACGAACGCCCCAAGGAACGCGCATTCCGGCAGATGGCGGAAGCTTGGAGCCCGTGGCGGTCTGTCGCCGCCCGCGCGCTTTGGGCCTACTACCACATCGCAAAAGAGCGGGAGGGGATCGTTTGATCCTGCCGCAGGCGCATTGTATCGCGTGGATGCAGGAAGAAACATGCGCGGCGCGCGGGTGCCGTGGGCGGGCGGTCTGGCCCGCGAGCGATCAACAGGAGATGACGACGCAATGACACGGGTTTTGACAGCTGGCCGCAAGGAGCCGGCATCGGGGGAGATGCGCAGCGCGGTTGTGTTCCTGCATGGCTATGGCGCCAACGGGGCCGATCTGCTGGGGCTGGCGGACGTGCTGGGTGAACACTTGCCGGACACGCTGTTCGTGGCGCCTGACGCGCCCGAAAACTGTGCCGGGTCACCCTTTGGATATCAGTGGTTCCCGATCCCGTGGATTGACGGATCGTCGGAAGAGGAAAGCGAGGCGGGCATGCGCCGCGCGGTCGAGGATCTGAACGCGTTCCTGGACGCGCTGATGGTGGACGAGGATCTGCTGCCGGAACAGGTTGCGCTGTTCGGCTTTTCGCAGGGCACGATGATGGCACTGCACGTGGCCCCGCGGCGCGAAGAGCCGGTGGCGGGGATCGTCGCCTTTTCCGGCCGGTTGCTGGCACCGGAGTTGCTGGCGGACGAGGTGGTCTGTCGTCCGCCGGTGTTGCTGGTGCATGGCGATGCCGACGACGTGGTGCCGGTGCAATCCTTGCCCGAGGCTGCGGAGGCGTTGCAGCAGGCGGGCTGGGAGGAGGTCTTTGCCCACGTGATGAAGGGCACCGCCCACGGGATCGCGCCGGACGGTTTGTCGGTGGCGCTCGCGTTTCTGCGCGACAAATGCGGATTCTGATCCCGGGCGTTTTGTTTGAATGAGCGCGCCTGCGGCGCGCGCCGGATGTGCCGTGGGGGGCCCCCCCCCCCCGGGCGCGCGCGGGCGCGCCATCGGCGTGCACGGCACGCCGCGCTCGGATCGGGCGCAGCCCGATCCGAGCCGTTGACGTCAGCCTTTG